>CAJJDL010000029.1 GCA_905182935.1 uncultured Nitrospinaceae bacterium
TAGACATAGGAATGGACAAACAACTTCACTCCATCAAAGAAAATGACGAAGATAATCCAGCTCTTGGGTTAAGGGGAATTCGCATGTCCCTAGCTTACCAAGAACAATTTATAGTTCAACTCAGAGCAATTCTCAGAGCCAGCTTTTATGGCAAAGTAAAAATTTTATACCCAATGATTACTGATGTTGAAGAAATCATTCAAGCAAATTTAATTCTAGATAAAATAAAAGAAGAGATGAAAAGTAAAAAAATTCCTTTTAATAGAGACATAGAAATTGGAGCTATGATAGAAACTCCTTCTTCAGCAATTTGTTCCGATCTTATACTAAAGGAAGTAGACTTTATCAGCATTGGAACCAACGATTTAATTCAATATACTCTCGCCGTTGACCGAATAAACGAAAATGTTGCTCATTTATATACCCCCTACAATCCAGCAATTATAAAAATTATAAAACAGGTATTAGACAATGCTAGTGCTGCTAAAAAAAAGGTTTCTATTTGTGGTGAGTTAGGTGGCGATCCAATGGCTACTTTATTACTCTTAGGTCTTGGTAACTTGACTGAAATAAGTATGGATTCACACTCAATACCAAGGATTAAAAAAATTATTAGCCAATCTACCATTAAAGATGCAAAGAAATTTTCAAAAAAAATTTTAAGCCTTAATTCAACTAAAGAAATAAATCGTTTTATTCACAGTAATATGTTAAAAAGATACCCCTTAGATTTTACACAACCTAATTAACAATTCAATAATTAATCATTATAAATAAAAACCACTCATTAAATTAATAACTTAGAAAAATAATAAATACACGAGGAGTTTAATGAAGAATAAATCATTTCTATTTACATCCGAATCTGTTTCCGAAGGACATCCTGATAAAGTTGCTGACCAAATATCTGATGCTGTGCTTGATAGTATTTTAAAAAATGACCCCAAGGCAAGAGTGGCATGCGAAACCATGGTTACTACAGGATATGCAGTTATCGCAGGAGAAATATCTACTGATTGTTATGTGGAAATACCTCAAGTTGTTCGTAATACCATTAAGAATATTGGGTACACAAATTCTGAAATGGGGTTTGATTATGCAACATGTGGAGTAATGGTTTCATTAGATGAGCAATCTAAGGATATAGCACAAGGAGTCGACGTAGGCTCCAAAAAAGAACAAGGTGCAGGAGATCAAGGCATGATGTTTGGTTATGCGACTAAAGAAACACCAGAGTTAATGCCTATGCCAATTATGTATGCACATAAATTGGTTAAAAAACTAGCTGATGTGCGTAAAAAAGGACAAATACCATACTTACGACCAGACAGTAAATCACAAGTCTCAGTTCGTTATGAAAATGACAAACCGATATGCATTGAAACCATAGTAATTTCAACTCAGCACAACCCAGGTATTACTAATAAAAAAATGCGTGCAGACATAACAGAGTTAGTAATAAATAAAATTATTCCAGAAAGGTTTCGTGCAAAAAGAATGAAAATCCACATTAATCCTACTGGCAATTTTGTAGTCGGCGGTCCGCATGGTGACTGCGGTTTGACCGGTAGAAAAATTATTGTAGATACTTACGGCGGTTTCTCGAGACATGGAGGGGGAGCATTTTCAGGAAAAGACCCATCCAAAGTCGACCGTTCAGCAGCATATATGGCACGCTACATAGCAAAAAACTTAGTTGCCGCAGGTACTTCAGATAGACTGGAAGTTCAATTAGCATATGCTATTGGTGTGGCAGATCCTGTTTCAGTATTTGTAGAAACTTTTGGCACTCATAAAATTAACCCGGATCTTTTTGAAGGATTGATTCGTAATAATTTCGACTTAAAACCAGCAGGAATTATTAAGACTCTAGACCTTCTAAAACCTAGATATTCACAAACAGCAGCTTATGGCCATTTTGGAAGAAAAGAAGCTGGTTTTACATGGGAAAGAACGGATAAAGTTAAAGCGATTATAAAATCTGCGAAACTCTAAATAGCTTTATAGGGCGGTACATGTATCAAGATAAACTGTTAATAAATAAATGGTAAGTATTCTTACTCTTCTCAAAAACCCATTATTTAAAAATATGTCCTCATACGGCTATGGCTAAAAAACCATTCATAAATAAACATGGCTTTGTGGAGTATCCATTCCTGCACGATGCAAGGAAAGAATCAAACTGGTGGTTCTTTAATCTCCTTGAAGATTATTTAAAAAGGCGAGCAAGGCAAAAACATGGTTTTGGATACACTCGTGACCATATGGATGAAGACATGATGCAATTTCTTGCAGAAACAAACTTGAAGTTTTTTGTACTATTGCCATCAGGTATGGGCATGGAATTTAAGCTAATAGGAAAATATGAAACACCAGAATTAATCCACTTAGAAGAGCCAGTAGCTTATATTACAGAAACTTTTGGAGGAGGAAAATTTAAATGCAACATTCATCACAAGGGAACCTTTGCTGGCACTAACAACTTCAAAGCTCACGGGGATCCCAAATGGGTTGAAATAAAAGATGATAGCCCTACAGGTTAGCATTAATAATACAAAAACTAATCCCGGTTAGAATTAATTATTACTTATAAGTTTTTCGTAATTAGTTAAAGCTCTTCGTCAGGGTTTCGGGGTTGCAAAATAATGGGAACCTTAACTTTTAAATCAGTAGGTAGCGTCTTAG
>CAJJDL010000030.1 GCA_905182935.1 uncultured Nitrospinaceae bacterium
GCTTAGGAATGGTTGGATGGGCTTTAGGTTCTGGAGTGGTAATTATTGGAGGCCTTTGCTTTATTTTTTATGATCAAATGTCATTTAAAACCTTAATCAGAGCAAGTAAACAGAATGATGCTACTAAAGGGGAACTTTTATAGTAACCTAATTGCCTTAAAGGTTATATTTGGGTAGTGTATTTATGGATTAAAGTTATCATCCAAAAATGGTGAAAAATCAGTCAAAAGTTGTAGAAAATTTTAGCTGTTTTTGTAACTTTTTGAATATATTATGCCGATGTGGCGGAATTGGTAGACGCGCATGATTCAGGTTCATGTGAGGGCAACCTCGTGGAAGTTCGAGTCTTCTCTTCGGCACCAATTATAAGTCAAACCCTTAGCAAACATGCCTAGTTACGCTAGTCCCATCGTTTCCAATCGGGAAATGCCTATTAAACGTTTTCGGTTAGTATAGATCTATAAGGGGCAACATTGAAAATCTGTCTAACAATAAACTCATCGCCTTGGTCTGTGTTTAAAGGCGGTGGACAGCTTGCTGTTCATCGTTTAGCGTGTGCACTTTCTGCAAAGGGTCATCAGGTCCATGCTCTCTATTCAAAGTATCCTAACGAACAGTTTGATGTTGAGGTTCCGTATCATATTCATTGGGCAAAGCATCACAATTTTGCCACAGTCAACTTGAATATTTTTTCTTATCTAAAAGTATTGGGCCCCTTAGCAAAAAAAGAAAAATTTAATATTATCCACGGAAATGCAGAAGAGGCATATTTCATTGGGGAAATAGCGCGCGAAAATGGAGCAGCCTATATTTTTACTTCACATACACCTAATATCCCAGTTAATGGAATGCTTAAAGGAATAGTTAATCCGATTAAGTTTTTAAAGAGCATTAATACGTATCTCTTAAGACAGGCAATTATTGAGGCTGACCAGATTGTAGCTTTTAGCCAATTTTCTAGGCAACTTATTTTAAAAGGAGTGGGAAATACTTATACTAATAAAGTTAAAATAATTCCTCCAGGAGTAGAAAATTCATGGTTTAAGGTGGAGAGAAAACCGTCCTCCACTAAAAGAATTTTGTTTTGGGGGCGGCTCGAAGATGAAAAAGGTTTGCCAGAAATTATTTATGCGATGAAAAAGGTTTCTAAAATATTTAAAGATATGACACTCACTTTAATTGGAGAAGGTAGCCGACTAGAGCAATATAAAGCATCTGTGGCTAACTTTGGCTTGAAAGGTCAAGTAGAGTTTACTGGTTGGCTAAGTAATTGTGAAATTCAGAAACTAGTAGCGCAAAGTAATTTAGGTTTATTCCCTTCAAGAATCGAAAGCTTTGGATTGTCAGTGGTAGAAGCGATGGCAGCAGGCCTTCCTATTGTTACTGCAAGTGGTGGAGCTATCCCTGAAAATGTAAAAGATGGAGTAACTGGAATGCTTGTACCCATCAATAATACAGATGCTCTTACAAAGGCAATTATTTCTGCCCTAGAAAACCCTCAACGAGCTGAATCTTTAGCTAAGGCTGCAAAAATGGAGGTTCAGAAAAAATTCATCTGGGATAAAACCGCAGATAGTGTGATAAATCTTTATCAGTCGGCTCTCTAGATATATAAATCAATGGTATAAGCTCTCTTTCTTTAAGAAATCGAGTACAATATCCGTTAAGAATGAGAAAACTGGAACCTTCATAATGAACAAAATCTTAATTATGGAAAACAGAGCAAACGAAATTAAAGCGATTCCCCCAATTACATTGGCTCCAGCGATCGACTCAAGGCCATTGGGTAGAAGTTTTTTAAAGAAATGGATCAAAAAGGTACCCTATTTCCCAGCCATAGATTATTTACGGCGCAGAATATATGATTCGCCACTTTTTGATAGCTCAGTCCGTCCATTGGCACAAACTTTGGAAGAATGGCCGGGTGCATTATTAATAGATATTACCAATCGGTGTAATGCCAAATGTGTTTGGTGTCCGAATCCTGATCTTACTAATGTAGGTGCTATGGATATGAGTTTGTACCATAAGATAATAGATGATTATGGGTTAGGAGATGGAGGAGTTTTGACGTTTGGAACATTCGGCGAGCCATTAATGGACAAGCATATGAAAGAACGTATCGAATATCTAAAAAAATACCCAAAAATTCATAAGGTAGAAATTCTAACTAACGGATTCTTTCTAAATGACAATATCGTTCCCACAATTATAGAGCATGGAGTGGGGGTTGATATTAGTTTAGATGAACTCGATAAAAAGACATTTGAAGATGTCAAAAAAATGAGTTTTGATATTGTACGTGACAATATCGTGAATTTTCTTGAAGCCAATAGTAAGGCTATGAACCCAGTTCCGGTAAATATTCGTATCAAGACAATGAAGACGGTTGAAGAAACTCTAGAGCAAGAACTCTTTAAAATTATTTCTTCACATGATTGTTCTGTGGTACTGAACTCTATAGATGACAATATAATTTCTAACTGGGCGGGTAAACTCGACAAAGAAGCTTTTATTAAGGAATACAAAATTCCTTCAACTAATGAAACTCGATTCACGCATAAACGATTTAACCAAACTAATATTGCCCCTTGTACTCAATTATGGAAATGGATGGTTGTTTACTGGGATGGTAGTGTGGTGCTTTGTTGTGCTGATATGTTTTCTCAGTCTGTTATTGGTGATTTAAAGTCGAATTCTATTGCCGAAGTATGGAATGGATCTTACATGAAAAATATGAGAGAACAGATGGTAAAACGAAAAAGATTTGAGGTTCCGATTTGCCAAGATTGTGATATTCATTTGAGCTGGCATAATTTAAATGAATATTATGATAGTAGCGGAAAATTTTTAAAAGATAAAAAGTTCATTATGGGATAGTTCTTAGCTATCCAAAAAAATAATTGATCAACCTTAATAAGCAGATTGTCATTAGTTCACAGTTTTTTTGTAAGACATATATGTTAGGTAATTCTCTTGTCTATTTCTGGATTTAAATTTTCACAACCTACCGAACTAGATATTTCAATTGTCATAGTAAGTTTCAATACCTGTGAGATTCTTTTAAACTGTTTAGAGTCTATCCAAAAGCATACAGAAAGAATTTCATATGAAGTGATAGTTGTGGATAACGCATCAGAAGATAAAACGATAGAGGCTGTCGCCAAACGTTTTCTGGGTGTTCAGGTGATTGCTAATGATGATAATCGAGGTTTTTCGGCAGCCAATAACCAGGGGATAGTATCATCCAAAGGTAAGAGGATTGCCTTCCTGAATCCAGATACTCTTCTGACGGAAAATAGTTTTCAAAAGATATTCGCCTACATGGAATCGCACCCAGAGTATTCAATTCTTGGGTCTGGGATTGTTGATGAGAATAACTTACCTTGTCCTATTCGACTGTGGGAGGATACGCCGCAGGATGCAGTATTTAAAGTCCTTAATCTTTACAATCCTTCAAGTGAGCTAAAAAAAATGGGAGAGATGAAGGCGAAAGAAGCTCAGGTCATTTCTGGTTGTTGTTTTGTTGTGGATAGAGAATTGATCGAGTCGATTGGATTAATGGATGAAAATTACTTTTTATATAATGAAGAAGATGACCTTTGTAGAAGAGCTAGAAAACAAGGTAAAAAGATCTGTTTTTTTCCTGAAACGACAGTTCAACATATGCAAGGTCAAAGTACCCATCAGAATCGTTTTAGAGAAAAAGTTATTCTGAAAACGTATCAAAGTAATCTTTATTTTTATTCCAAATATTACTCTTATTTTTGGAATTTAGTTTTAAGGTTTCTTTACAAGGCATCTTTTTTTATTGGTTTGGTCCGCTCTGGACTTCGCCATCTTAAAAAATCTAATACAACCGAAGATTCTTTGTCTTTTAAGATGAAACTTCTTTTGATGAGTTCTAGGAATTTTTCTTTATAAAGCTATACAATTATTTTTTATCTAGAATAAATAAGATGAATTAAG
>CAJJDL010000031.1 GCA_905182935.1 uncultured Nitrospinaceae bacterium
CCTTTTAAAACTACGGCTAAATCTGTTAATTCATGATAGTGAGTGGCAAATAAAGTTTTAGGCCCACCTTTTTCTTTATCATTATGTAGATATTCAACGATTGATCAAGCAATACTAATTCCATCAAAAGTACTGGTTCCTCTGCCAATTTCATCGAGAATAATTAGACTTTTCTCAGTAGCATTATTTAAAATATTAGCAGTTTCATTCATTTCTACCATAAATGTGGACATGCCTTTTTGTAGATGGTCTTGTGCACCGACCCGTGAAAAAATTCGATCAACAATACTGATATCTGCCGTATTTGCAGGTACAAAACTTCCAATCTGAGCCATTAGAGTTATTAATGCAACCTGTCTAAGGTACGTTGATTTCCCTGCCATGTTAGGTCCCGTAATAATCAATATTTGATCATTTGTGCTACTAATTTTGGTGTCATTTGCAATGAATTGATTCTCAGGAATAATTTTTTCAATAAGAGGGTGCCGACCACCTATAATATTAATGATTGATTCCGCAGAAATATTTGGTTTTGAGTAATTATTATGGTGTGCCACTTCTGCGAAGGAAGTTAATGCATCAAGGCCAGCAATAATATGAGCCATATTTTGAATTCTTGTGCCATACGATGATACTTCTTCACGAACCTGTTGAAATATTTTCTGTTCTAGGTCGATAATTTTGTCTTGAGCTCCAGAGATTTCTTCTTCATGTTTTTTGAGCTCTGGAGATATAAATCGCTCTGCATTCACCAGAGATTGTTTCCGAATATATTCAATGGGTACACGATCCAGATTTTTTTTTGTTATTTCGATGTAGTATCCATAAATTCTATTGTAGCCAACCTTGAGAATTGAAATACCTGTACGCTCCTTTTCCTTTCTTTCTAATTGAGCTATCCAGTCTTTGCCATCACGTGTAATAGATTTAAGTCTATCTAACTCTTTATCACATCCATCTTTTATAAAATTCCCATCTTTAAGAGTGAAGGGTGGGTCGTCAACGATTTTATTTTCAATAAAACTATGAAGATCTTCAAGGTTATCCCACTTGGATATGAAAGGTATAAGGTTTTGATTTTCGCTCTGATTTAAAATTGTGCTCAGGTGAGGTAAGGCTGAAAGGGAAATTTTTAATGTGATTAAATCGCGTGCATTACAAACTGAAAGAGAAATTCGGCTAAGAAGACGTTCTAAATCATAAATTGATTTTAATTTATCCCGAATGGCTTGTCTTAATATAGGGTTATTCCGAAATGTATATACTTGTTCTAGCCTTTTGTTGATAGAATTAATATCGATCAGTGGTTTTAGAACCCATTCTCTGATACGCCGAGCCCCCATAGCAGTTTGTGAAAGATCAAGTAAGTCTAGTAATGAATTTTTTCGCTCGCCATCACTAGATTGAACTATTTCTAAGCTGCGTAAAGTTGCATGGTCCATAAGCATATAACTATGTACATTAAAGGTATTTATTACGCTTATATGGTTAAGTGCTGACTTTTGTGTTTTTTGAAGGTAGAGAAGAAGCGCTCCAGCGGCAGAAGTAGCGAGCTTTAAATTTTCGCAGCCAAATCCCTCAAGAGAATTTGTTTTAAAATGATTTACTAGCGTCTGATAGGCTTCTTTATATAAAAAAGTCCAGTCTTCACAGGTTTGAAGTTTATGTGCATGCTCTTCCAAACATTTTGGTTTTGTCAGCGCACTTAGCAAACTTTCTGACAGGATAATTTCTTTAGGAGAAAATTTTTCTATTTCATCTTCTAATAAAGATTCGTTATTTTTTCCATGTAGCTCGGTTGCCTTGAATAGTCCTGTTGTTATGTCTAATGCAGCAAAACCCCAATCCTTTCCATTGTGATAGAGCGAAAGAATGAAGTGATTTTTTTTAGGATCAAGTAAATTATCATCCAATGTTGTCCCTGGCGTTACGACTCTGACGACTTGCCTCTTTACTAAACCTTTAGCTAACCGTGAGTCTTCAGTCTGCTCACAAATAGCTACATTTTTACCAGCCTTAATAAGTTTAGCGATATAGGATTTGGAAGAGTGGTGAGGAATCCCGCACATGGGTGTGGGCTTTTCTTTATTTTTATTTCTTGAAGTTAAAGCAATTTCTAGAATTTGTGACGCAATTATTGCATCCTCATTAAACATTTCATAGAAATCTCCCATGCGAAAAAAAAGAATAGAATCGAGATAATCCTTTTTGATACTTATATATTGTTGCATCATTGGAGTTTCCTCTATCAACTTGGCAGAAATTTGAGGAAACTTATTCATGATAGACGATTTATAGGAGTATTTTTTTAAAATGAGGAACTAGTTTTTGATATGACTGTTGCAAGTTTTCGGGGTGAATTTTTATATCTGCGAGTACGGGCATAAAATTTGTATCCCCTATCCATCGAGGAACTATATGGTTATGAATATGTTCATCGTATCCTGCTCCTGCACTTTTGCCTAAGTTAAAACCTACATTAAAACCATCTGGGGTATTAACAGTTCGGAGAATTTGAATACTTTTTTTTGTAAGTTCAGTTAGTTCCATAGACTCATCTGTGTCAAGATCTGTAATACAAGCACAGTGACGACAAGGGACAACCATAAGGTGCCCAGTATTATATGGAAAAATATTCATGATGATAAAACAATAACTGCCTGTAAATAAAATAAAATTATTTTTGTCATCACCAGCTTTTGGTAAGCTGCAGAAAATACATTCACCTGATTTTTTTTTATTAATATATTCCATACGCCAAGGTGCCCAAATTTGCTTCATTAGTTAAGACTCGATAGCCAGAATGATTAATAATTACATGACTTGCTAGGTTTTTTATTTGGGAATATAAAACCAAATAATTCGCTAGTTTTTTCTTTCATATACACACCATCCTCATCTGAACGCTCATGGTCAAACCCTAAAAGGTGTAGAATGCCATGTATTAGTAATAGTACTATTTCTTCATCTATAGACAAATTGTGTTCAGAGGATTGTCTCATAGCCGTCGAAGTTGATATTACTATATCCCCAAGTAAGTTATGCTCGAGTCCATTTTCTTCCCCTTCAGTCTGAGAAAATGAAAGTACATCTGTGGATATGTTTTTATTGCGGTATTGTTTATTGAGTTCTCTTATTTTTTTATCATCTGTTAAAAGAATACTAAGTTCTTTATTTTCGCAGTTTAGTAGGGGTAATATAGTTTTGATTTGATTTTCGAGAGATTCGCAATCGATTAAACATTCGGTTTGTTCATCGATTATATAAATTGACATTCAGTGCTTGTCCTTATAATTTAATTTAGTTACCAAGTTTATTTTGGCTATAGGCTTTAATAATTTGTTTGACCAAGTCGTGCCTAATGACATCTTTTTCGTCAAAGTTTGCAAACCTTATCCCATTTATATTTTTGAGAAGTGATTGCACCTGAATTAGTCCAGATTTTTTGGTGTTATCTAAATCAATTTGAGTTACATCTCCTGTAATCACCATTTTCGAATTAAATCCAAGTCGTGTTAAAAACATTTTCATTTGCTCATTAGTTGAGTTTTGTGCTTCGTCAAGAATTATAAATGAATCATTGAGTCTGCGTCCTCGCATATATGCTAATGGCGCGATTTCTATAGTTCCGTTTTCCATTAGCTCTCTTACTTTCGCTGCTTCCAAAACGTCATCTAACGAATCGTAAAGCGGCATAAAGTAGGGGTTGATTTTTTCTGCAATGTCCCCTGGTAGAAAGCCAAGTTTTTCTCCAGCTTCAACTGCAGGGCGAACTAAAATGATCTTTTTAAACTGGCGTTTAAGAAGGCCTTCTACCGCTAAGGCTACTGCCAGATAAGTTTTTCCTGTTCCTGCAGGTCCTATTGCCAGAACAATATCAGCTTGTCTGACTGATTGTATAAATTCCCTTTGAGTTTCGCTTTTTGGCGTAATGAAACCTTTTTTAGGAGATACGGTTATTCTTTCCAAAAATATTGGTTTTAACTTTATAGATGCATCTTCTGCTACTAGACGGATAGCAAATTTTATATCATCATCTTTTAAGATATAACCAGAAATAGAAAGGTCTTCTAATTGACTTAAAAGTATATCAACAATATTTATTGAGCTGGCAGCGCCTTTTATTTTAATTTGATTTTCTTGGGTTGTAATTCGAACTCCAAATTTTTTTCAATTTGTTTAAGGTTGATATCGCAAACACCAAAAATTTCTGGAATATGATTGAGGTTTTCTAGAAGAAGTTCTTTCGTAGTTATTTGATTCAATGGGGGATGAAATCCTATTATGGTTTAATTCTAGTATTATATCTGCCCTAGTTTTGACATGTCAAACTCAGAAGAATCAACATTGATTATTAGAACTGTAAACACCCCTTTTTAAATACCGTCAGCTCTAAAACTTGGTGGGTGTGAGAAGGCTAAGAAATTCAGCACGGGTTCGTGGATCTTTTTTGAAAGATCCTAGCATGGAGCTAGTAGTGGTGTAAGAATTTTGTTTTTCAACTCCACGCATTGACATGCATAGATGAGTAGCTTCTATCACAACACCCACTCCAGTTGGCTTAACAAGATCTTCGATGCAATGTGCTATTTGGGTGGTTAGGCGTTCCTGTACCTGCAAGCGTCTTCCGTATGCATCAACTAACCTTGGGACTTTACTTAGTCCTATGATTTTACCATTAGGTAGATAAGCTACGTGACATTTGCCAAAAAATGGCAGCATATGGTGTTCGCATAGACTATAAAAATCAATATTTTTAACGATGACCATTTCGTCATAGTTTTCGCTATAAAGAGCATCATTAACAAGTTGATCGATATCCACCTCGTAGCCACTTGTTAAGAACTTTAAAGACTTCTCTACCCTATCAGGTGTTTTCAGTAATCCTTCTCGTTTAGGATTTTCACCGATAGCATGCAAAATATTCTCAATTAATGATTTTATTCCAGGTTTTTTAGATGTTAGGTTCATAAACATCTCCTCGGTAGATAACATAATTACGTTCGGATTCGTAAAGTTTAACTTCGTATAAACGACCTTTATTAATTTTAGGCTCTAAAATTTCCCAAAATTTTATTGCTAAGTTTTCTGCAGTAGGAATAATTCCTTCCAGAAAATCAACGTCTATATTCAAGTTTTTATGATCAACTTTGTCGAGAATTTCTCGTTTTGTTAGCCTTTTTAATTCCTTTAGATCGAATACCATTCCAGTCTCTTTAGATACTTCCCCAGACAACGTGACTTCAAGATCATAATTGTGTCCGTGGCCATTAGGGTTATTACACGGACCAAAGGTGGCCTCGTTTTTTTCATTAGAAAAATCCGGGTTGTATAAGCGATGGCTAGCACAAAAATGATGTTTTCGTGTAATAAAAATCATAGAGTTTGAGTGAAGTCTATTTGATAGATTTATTATTTACTTTAAGTATTTTCGTTTGTTGTCGGTAGAGTAAAACCCAGGGCCGTGTAAATGAAACGTCATGCTATTCAAAATTTTTTGTATTGGACCATCGCATTTCTCACATTTTTCTAGAGGCTCATCGGATATTTTTTGTAATACCTCGAATGTTTCTTTACATTTTTCACATTGATAATCGTAAAAGGGCATATAAGTTTCTCCTAATGCAGTTTACTCATGACACGTGATTGAAAATTAGTAGCATTGTTATTAGAAAATGTCACATTTTTATGGTTTTCTAGTATTTTCTTTTTAGTTTCTCTTTTGTTGAGATGTTTTCTAAATTGGTTTAATGTTTTTGGGATATTTTTTTTTATTCCGTCCAAGTCGTATATTGGGCCTGGAAGTGTAAGCCCAAATTGTGGGTCGTATATGCCAACTACCATATTTTGGTTTGCGATAACTTGAAGAACAATAAATCGGGTCATTGAGTATTTTTCCTGAACCGACTTTGGCATCATAAATGTTTGGTTTTCATTTTTAAGCCCAAATCTCATTACAGCTTTACCGGACTCGATAGGGTTAAAGCCTTTTTGTTGTACGTATTGATCTAGGTCTTTAATAATTCGATCTTTAGGAAATATTAGAATACCGAGGTTTTCAAAGTTTTTATAGAGCTGGTAATCATAGCCAGTTTCAATTGAAGCCGCATTGGTGATATTGGGTATTAAAAAAAATATTGCCAATGCCGTTGTTGCGATTTTTTTTCCAATTTTCATAATATGTTAGTTTATTACTGTCTATGAAAAATCATGATAAAATTTCTGTTTGGCTAAAAAAATAAGAAATCTCAAAAGCTGCTGTTTCTGGTGCATCTGATCCGTGTACAGAGTTTTTTTCTAGGCTAACAGCAAATTCTTTTCTAATTGTACCTGCATCTGCTTCGGCTGGGTTTGTTGCTCCCATTAATTCTCGCCATGCTTTAATTGCACCTTCTTTTTGAAGCACCAATAGTATAACGGGACCTGTACACATTGATGCAGTTAGATCCTTGAAAAAAGGTCTTTCTTTATGAACATGATAAAAACACTCGGCTACAGGTATAGTTAAAAGAACCCTTTTCATTGCCGCAACACGAAATTCCTTGGATTCGATTTTCTCTAATATTTTTCCTATCAGATTTCTCTCAACAGCATCTGGTTTAATAATAGCAAACGTTTGTTCCATGGTAGAATTTTTCTTTATGATTAAAGGTTTTTGAATAAAAAAAAGGTATTTGAGGTTACAGACTCCCAAATACCCTTTTCAAAACTAACTAAACAAAATTACCTGATAACTATGCCCGTTCTTTTTATTACGAATTTTTCTTCAAGATTCTCTACCCATTTCATCTTGATGGCATTATTTTTAGCAATATCGTCACATATATAAACACATATCTCACATGCCTTGCATCTATCGACAGATACATATGCCGATTTATCTTCATCACTATAGTTGATACAATTTGATTCTGGGCAATAAGTAGTGCACAAAGAACAATTCTTTGCTGAACATATATCTTTATCTACATCTGCTACATAGTACATAGTATCTCCGGAAAAATATTAAGCGGCTACCCCAGAGGAGGCCAATAGCTCATTTTCATCAACAAGTACTGCATCAGGGTGACTCCAACCTTTATCAATTACGAACTTATAGGTTGCGTATAAGGTTTTCATATTTGCTTCCAAAAGTTTGGCTTTCTTAGCAAATTTTTTCTCAATCGCGCTGTCTAAAGCAGCTGTTCCTCCTGAAACGACGATACCTTTTCCAATAAAGCGATCTTTAACAGAAAGTCCGAGAGAAGCTAGGTCTGGTATTCCAAAAACTGCTGAAATTGCCCCACACATAGCCATATTAGTAGCTAAGTCTGTTTTTGCGACCTTATTGGCTATTTCTGTGCATGGCACATAATATACTTTAGCATTCATCGCATCCATTTCTCTTTGCTCATCTTTGGAGAAATTGATTGGGGTCTTACTGTTTATAAGAATAACACCATCTTCTTTGAGTCCTGTGTAAAATGGCATTGTATAGGATTTTCCTAACGTGATAACCGATGGATGAAATATCATTATGACATTTGGGTAAATTATTTCTCCAATTTCATATATCTCATCGGCTGAAATCCTAACGTAGCTCTCAACTGGAGCATTTCGTTTTTCTGATCCAAAAAATGGAACGAGAGAGCTATGACCGCCTGATATTACAACCCCATTACTCAATATATGAGAGGCTGTAACTACACCCTGGCCTCCAAGTCCTGCCATACGGACATTATAACGCTTAACTGCCATGATTTTCTCCTAGTTATTTCTTCTTTTTAGCTGCTTTTTCTTTTGCCTCAATTTCATCTAAATACGCTTTTGCTCGATCTGATATGTGCTCTTCAAATCCATAATTCTTCTTTTCCATATCAAATGCATCCTGCATTACATCAGGCGTAGGAATTGAGTACTCAATATTACAAGAAGTGTAGGCCTGAACATAAGTAGAACCAAATTCGCGTGCTATTAGAATCGCACGACGTGTAGTTCTAACTACTCGAGCAGGATTTGTTGGAACAACTCTAGCGATATAGTCTAATTTAGCTACCTTTGCTAATCCCATCATGTCCATTTTTTCGTCTACCTTGCCTCGAGGGGACATTTTCATTATTTGACCTTGTTGAGTCATTCCACTTTCTTGCCCGCCAGTATTTCCATAAGTTTCGTTATCTAACATGATGGTTGCAAATTTTTCATGACGAAACCAGCTATGCATAAGACCTTGAAACCCAATG
>CAJJDL010000032.1 GCA_905182935.1 uncultured Nitrospinaceae bacterium
TTTAGCTAGATGACTTCTGTTAATTAACTAGGGGGGTATCTAGACTTTATAGGTGAATTTTATATTGCCTGTTCATCTCTTTATAGAAGTATATATTATTGTAAACAGGTTGTTTCCACTATAACCATTAATTATGGTTATAAACTTTCTAAAAAAAATAATAAACCACATATGAATAATTCAGACTCTAGGTTGGGTGAAATGATTTCTTTTATAGGCACTACATTAAAGACCTCATTGGGAGAGATTAATCCCTGGCATAATATTAAAATCATGCACACTAATATTGGGCAGGATGTTCTTGCGGGGATAGTTGTCGCTATTATTGCGTTGCCCTTGGCTCTTGCTTTTGGAGTAGGCTCTGGTCTTGGAGCTATCACAGGTCTTTGGGGTGCGATCGCTGGGGGTATAATTGGAGGTTTGTTTGGCGGCTGTAGAGTAGGCGTTAGCGGGCCCACGGGTCCTAAAATGGCTCAACTCGCAATGATCATGGTTGGTTTTCGATTGGCTTCAGGAGAACCCGATCTCTCAGCGGCATTTGCGATTATATTTTTTAGCGGGGTCATTCTTATTGGAATTTCTCTAATGGGCATTTCCAAGCTGATCTATTATGTGCCTTACTCGGTCGTTGCTGGGTTTATGTGTGGCATTGGCGTGATCGTTATGATTCTCGAATTTGCCCCATTTTTAGGATACCCGCACCCGAAATCTGTGATGGATGGCCTAAATGATATTCCCAATGCCTTAATGCATTTTAAATCCCAGGCTCTGATGGTCGCCATACCGACCTTGGCTATTTTATTTATTTGGCCTAGATTGGTAAAAATGATTCCCAAGCTTGAAATAATACCAGCACCTCTTATAGCGTTGTTAGCCGGAACCACCATTGCTAATATGGGCAACTTTACCATTGAATATATTGGAACTATTCCAACGGGTTTCCCTGATCTCTATTGGCCTGATTGGTCGAAGTTTGGCGATTATCTAGTACCTGCGGCTGGATTGGCAGGGCTGGCTGTATTTGATTCTTTGCTAACATGTATTGTTGCCGACAACATGACAGGCATCAAGCACAGCAGTGATCGTGAATCGTTTGGTCAAGGTCTGGCGAACTGCGCAGCCGGTCTAGTGGGAGGGTTGACCACAGCTACAGCGACAATGCGAACTGTTGCAAATATACAATCTGGAGGCAAAACGCCCTTATCCTCCGTAGTTCATGGCCTTGTATTATTGGCCTTGGTTTTGGGTTTGGGACCCTATGCAGAAGATATTCCTATGGCCTGTCTGGCTGCTATTTTATTTAAGGTGGGTATCGACATCTTAGATTATCGCATTCTGCCGATTCTTCACCGCCTGCCCTTGACAGATATGATCGTTTTTTGGACAGTTTTAATAATAACGATTGTTGAAGATTTACTGGTAGCCATGGTTGTTGGCATCGTTTTAGCGTTTTTTCGATTTGTTATAGAGATAAGCCGAGTTTATAAAACCGAGCTAACCTATGTTGAGAATGACTCTATTCCAAGTTTATTGAATGATGATATGAAGCATAAGGTTAAAGTTCTTCGCCCACAAGGACCAATGTTTTTTGGAGCTGTTAAACAATTGGAGGATATTTACGGAAATGCAGAGCCCCACGAAACCTTAATTATAAAATTAAAAGATGTTAGCATGGTTGATCTTTCTGGAGCCTATGCCCTTGAAGACTTGATTGATAAAGCCAAAAATAATGGGAAAAATGTGCTGATCTGTGATGCTCCCTCCCATGTCATGAAAGTTCTCAACAGTGTGAAGGTTTTGGACCATGTAGAGCAAGAAAACTACTTTGAAGTCATTGATGATGCTGTCAATATGGCAAAAGAATTGAACGTTGAGAAGAAGGTTTCTTTAAAATAAATTTCACCTGCACCTTACTCATAAATTTGGGCTAAACGCTTACCTTACTTTAAGTAATATGTTTATGTGATAACGGTGAAGTTATGTGGAGTTATATTTTACTTGCTTTGACCTTTGCGGCGTGAGCTTTGGCTCTTTTCCGCATGGCGTCCAGTTCTTCCGGAGTAAATTGGCCTGCTCTGGATGTTGCTCCAGGTACTCCCCCGACACTAGGTTTTGGCGGAGTAGGTTTTGCTGTAGCAGGCTTCGTAGTTACAGGAGTCTCGGTGATTGTCTCTGGAGAGACAGTAGCTTCATCTTGGGTGACCGGTGTTTCCGACGAATCCTCAGAGCCAGCAGCTTCAGCAGTTGGGTCTCCTTCAACGGACTCAGGAGTGATTTCAGGAGCATCATGTTCTTCAGCCTTTTTCTCAGCTTCTAGTTTTTTTTGTTCTTCTTCAATCTTTTCCCTCTTACGTTCTTGAATTTCCATGGCACGAGAAAATGATTCCTCATTATTTGCCATTCTTGCTATCGAACCCGTATTAGTACGAACATTTACATTAAAATGAAAATTTTTACTTCCCTTCTCACCCATTTATTTTCGTTCCTTTTCTACAGTTTATTAAAGAGTACTAGATATCGGTGCTTCTTAAAATTTAGAAAAGTTATTATACAGAAACTCTCTTTGCGAATGAAAAAAGTTCTCTTAATCTCCCCATCAATCTTACACCGTAACTCACGTTATACTATTTTCTAATGTTTAATGCTGGATATTATTATGATTAAATATTTGGATGAGCGAGATACCAGTGATGAAAAATTAGTGCGAGGTCCAACGTGTGTGGAAGAAACATGAGAAATTAAAAAACAAAAAATTAGTTCTGAACAACCTTTATATGAAATAGGAGTACTATGAGCGACAAGAAATATACATATATCCAATTAGTGGATAAAGTTATGGATACAATGTCTGACTGGTTTGACAACTCAGATGCTACAAAAATATCTCATCCGAATTTAGCAATTATGATTATGTCAGAAGCAATGAACAAATTAAAGGAGAATGGTTATTGCCAACACGATACAGTTGATATGATTCAAGGCGCTGTAGACCAGTATATTGATATGGAAGTAACCTTTGCTAAAGAAGAGGGCACTGAGCCATTTTCAGATGAATGCGAACACAATAACGATAAAATTTCATTTGTGGAAGCAATGAAACCTATATCTAAACGTAATCATAATTAAGAATCTATTTAGATTGATAATCTAACTGCTGTAACATGTGGCTAAAATAACAGAGTAACTTCACCACTACTTTACTAACTCGCAATCCCGTCAACCTTAATTGGTTTGGCGGGATTTTTTCGTTTTGTTTGTTTTTGTTAATGGCTTGATCAGCTTTAGCTTTTCTTTTTGCATGACGGCCTTTGTTACTAGCTTTCCAATCTTGCCAATTCTATTCAAGCGAGCGTTGGATTTCCATTTGATGAAAGCAAGAGAGCGTATATAAGCATTATAATTATAAACCGATGTACAACTGGTATGTTGATAGTCCTACCAATAATCCTATAACGTACTTCATTTTTTTCTCCTTAGTAACGGAAGCATTAATAATACAATCATTAGTAACATATCAAATTAGTATAAATAAATCAATATCTTATGATGATTGGTCGGTCTTTCTTTTGAGGGTCGTAACGGGCGAGAAACAGCTAAGTTTTAGACTAGAAACTCCGGGGGGGGGGGGGTAAAGAAGAGGCCTCTTAATAAAGTGGTGCCTGAAAAATTCTTTAAAAAACTTGATTTAAAAAGTAGCTTCTTTAAATTGTTTTCTATTTAATTTGTAAGCAACCTCTATGATCAATCTTATGTTTCATATCGGATCCTCCATTAATTTCTTTTTGATAAGGTTTAAGTTTTCTCATCCCGAATGCTAGTTAAGATTTACTCATTATATTTTTGCAAAAGGTCTAGCAGAAGGTTTTTAGATTGGTGTTTTTCTTTTTCATCGTTTTCCTTGTTGGCGATAGACTCGGCTTTTCTTAAATGTGCAATTGCTTTGGAACCGTCTTGTACCAAATCATACACTCGTGCCACATTGTAGTGCACCATATAATCATCGGGGTTAATGGCAATGGACTTAAGGTGATGGGCAATGGCTTTATCCCAGTCCCCCTGTTCTTCATAAACCAGACCAAGATTGAAATAGACTTTGGCATAATCTGGGTCGAGCTGTAAAATCTCATGACAAATACCAATGGAATCGACATAGCGCTTAAGTTTCCTGTAGCTGATTGCCAGTCCATGCATTGCCTTTTTATTTTTTGGATCGAGGCGTATGGATACTTCATAAGACCGCGCAGCCTCTTTCCAACATTTTCCCTTGCGACAGGCCAGCCCTAATTCAAAATGAGCTTTAGCATCATGGGGATATTGTTCGACCATTTTTCGACAGGCTTGAATTTTCTTTTTCTGCTTGTCCGTCATGGGTCCAAGAAATTGTGTCATCATTAGAAACCCACATTCTTATTGTCATCGATTGGGACGAATAAAAGTAAAAATATACAACTATTCTTAAAGTAGAAAGCATTATACACGCATATTCTAACGCCTTGCCAATACTCGTTGACTAACATAAAATAACTTCAACTTTTCACTACATCCGTCACAGTATTTTATTTAAGAGGAAAATATTTGATGTGCATATATAAAATTATACCTG
>CAJJDL010000033.1 GCA_905182935.1 uncultured Nitrospinaceae bacterium
GGTTCCCGAAGCGGCAGTATTCGTTATATCAGTTCCAGCCCAACCAGCTTTCGGACCAGTAGATCCGTACGGTGAGATAGAAGCGGTTACTAAATGTGGATGTCGTTTGCACAATCCTTCAATATCAATTTCTTGAGCTCCACTTTCAATCAACGCATCAGCACCGGCGGCTAAGGTCTCCAACGCTTCTCTTCCCGCATCAGTGGCTAGGTCAATAATAATCGACTTTTTACCACGATTATACGCAGCGTAGGTCAATGACTGTTCTTCCTTCGGCCCGTCTAAGTTAAAGGGGCCTTGACTACGAGATCGACTACCTCCTGGTGGTTCGACAGCTATAACTTCGGCACCCATTTGCGCCAAAATCATCCCACATAGGTGCCCACGGTCATCTGTCAGATCTAGAACTCGATAACGCTTCAACACTTTTATCCCCTCTGCGTTTAATGAGTTTTCTCTATCGCCCCAAGGACACTGTCTCACCTGGACCAGTCGTTGAACAAACGCTTTGAAGGGATATCAAATTAAATTCTGAATAACGGACACATCTGACTATTTTCTCTATCCGCTCATTTTAAAGTCGGTTAGTCTTAAATCAATGATAATAACCCTTCGAAACCGGTCAGCTCAGAATCCCCTGAGGCGCCCTCGGAACCATGAAACTCTGCAACTGTGTTCCGACCATAAAGCTTTTTATCATCCTAGATGGCTTTGAATCCGGCGCTGCGTTTTGGACTATTTGACCAGGTAGAGCACCCTGGTTCAGGCTCCATAGCCGATATTTATCGCGACCACATTGCTCTGGCCGTTAAAGCCGATTCGGCAGGGTTCGAGCATTATTTCAAATCAGAGCATCACCATGTGCCTCTTGATGCAGCTCCTAGCGTAGGTGTCTTCCTGGCTGCGCTCAGTCAAATCACTTCACGCATCAAGTTAGTGTCACTTGTCCATCTCCTTCCCTTCTACGAACCGATGCGCTTGTTTGAGGAACTGTGCATGTTGGACCAACTATCTGCAGGCCGAGTCGAGTTTGGGTTTGGTAAAGGGGTGAGTCCCCCAGAGCATCTTTTGTGGAATATCGATCGGAACGAAGTTGAAGCAAGAACGGAAGAATCACTTCAAATTATTTTGAAAGCAATGCACCAAGTAGGAAACGAAGGACTAGGAACGTTATTCAGCTTTGAAGGAAAATTTTGGACGTACTTGGATGCCCCTCTTGAACTAAGCCCGTATCAAACACCTCATCCTCCTCTATGGCGTCCTGGAACCCTTGCAACAGCAGCCAAACTTGGCGTAAGTACATTTGTTCCAGGACCAGTAGAAGTTGTCCTAAAAAAAATTGGTGAACATCGGCAACTTGTAGAGCCCGGGCTTTGTCCTACACAACAACCAATATTGTCTCTTTTGCGGAGGGTGGTCGTCGCTTCGACTGACAAGGAAGCAGAACACACCGCCCGTTCTGGTTGGGCAACGTTTGATGCCAACCTCACAAAACTTTTCCGACGTTACGATCTTTGGCCTCCTCATGTACCTAGCTTTTTGGGAGATTTTGATCAAGCAGTAGCTACCGACTCTTTGGTCTTCGGGTCTCCTCAAAAAGTCAAAGAGCACTTTGTTCATATCTCAGAAAACATTCCGGGTGGATATGTGACTATTTGCCCGTCATTTGGCGACATATCAGGCTTCCAGGCGCAGCAAACTCTTGATCTTTTTATAGAAAACGTAATGACGGACCTAAGCTAAACGAATTACCCAGTCGCAGCGCAGACTTAACTATTTGTCTGGTGACAACTCTCTAGAATAAACAGGGGCGAAACCCTTTAGCTAGCTCTATATTATTTATTGAAATACGTAAGGTTTCAGTGAGTCTTGAGCAGCTATACGGTACTTATGCCAATTCCCGCCGCCGTAGTAGGCCAAACTGCCAGGCTCAGCGTCACCATGCCCGTTGTAATAAGAAATACAGTCCCTCAATGGAGCAGTTCCGATATCTGCCACTCGGCAATGCTCGGCATACATCTCTTCTGATTCTTCCGTAACATCAACGACTTGGATTGCTTTGTCTCGCATAGACGTGAGCATCCAGATGATGTAGTCACCGTGCTGCTCAATTGCATCGGTGAAGTTGAAACTCCCGCCACCGCCTTGTGGCCCTGAGACAATGAACAAATTAGGAAATCCTTTGCTGTGAAGCCCTAAGAATGTTTTTGTTCCTTTAGATTTCCATTTATCGCTGAGGGTTACTCCATCGCGTCCTTTGATCATATTGAATGTTGATGTTGCCATCCACTGAAAGCCTGTGGCATAGATCAACACGTCGAGGGGATACTCGACTCCATCGTGCACCACGCCACGCTCGTTGATTTCACTGACTCCTAGAGGAGCTGTATCTACTAGCGTCACATGAGGCAGATTAAAGGTAGGAAGGTACTCATCATGAAAGGTCGGGCGTTTGCAGCCGTAGGGATAATAAGGCTTTAGAGCTTCCGCTGTTTTTGGATCTTCCACTATGGCATCGACTCTGGCTCGAATCTGCTCCATAATCCGGAAGTTGGAGTCGAGTTGCCTCT
>CAJJDL010000034.1 GCA_905182935.1 uncultured Nitrospinaceae bacterium
AATTGTACTGGATTTAAAAGGTGTAAATGACCCACTAATTAAAACTCAGATTAGCGAAAAAAAAATAAATACAATAAAGCCAGCGCCTCAAAAAGCTAAAACTGCAAAAATAAAGGGCCTGTCTCCCGAACAATTACAAGAAATTACTCTTAAAGATGAAAAAGAAAAACTGAAGGTCGGCTGGGAAGATTATCAGAAAGCCTTGACGACCTATCAGAGTAAAAAATTTAACGACTATATAATTAAGGTAGAAAGTGAACCTGACCCAGAAACACAAGAGACTACGGAAATAGAAAAAAATGAACCTGGAGCGATAACATTATTTAGAAATTACGTAAAAGAATACCCAAACAGCCCTCTTCTTCCAAACATACTTTATCTGCTTGCCGAATCGGAGTTTAAAGTCGCCTGGTTTTCAAAAAACCCTAACTATGAGAGTGCGTTAGCATCCTATCAATACGCTACTAGGAAATTTCCAAAATCTCGATTTTATGACCATGCACTTTATAAGATAGGTTATATATTTGACGAAATAGGCTACTCTCTTGAAGCGAGGGCGCTATATAATGAAGGGATCAATAGAAACAAAAAAAGCCTCTATAATAAGGTACGTAAGGACAGTTTAGCTAATATGTTATTAAAAGAAAACCGGTATGACGAAGCATACCAAGCCTTTGAAAAAATCCTTAAAACCTCACCTAAAGATGGCGGTGCTCGGAAAGCAATTTTAAAGATCGGGAACCATTACTTTGACCAAAATAATTTCATACCAGCACTAAAGTTATATGAAGAATATGCCCGTCGATGGCCATCAGAATATAATAAAAATGAAAATATGAGCTTTAACATGGCCGAAATTTACTTTAAAAAAAGAGACTACAGAAAGGCTAGGAAATTTTACTTTGATATGATTAATATGAATCCTTCTAGCAAAAAAGCACACAAAGCACTAAATCGTGTTGGAGATGTATACCTTCTTCAAGGCAAGGAAATGGATGCTCTTTCGGTCTTTGATCAATCAGCCAAACTTGACCCTGAAAATCGTGAGTCTCAGTATGGGAAAATCCGCATGGCTGATATTGGAATCCGCTACCCAACTCTACCAGTAAACGATGTTGTTTTTGACGTCAACACATATTTCGAACCACTTAAAACCTATAATACAATTTTAGAAACTGCCAAAGATATTGAGATTTTAAGCGAAGCTACATTGAGCAAAGGAATCGCTTTATTAAAAGAGCAAAATTACCTTAAAGCTATTCAGGAGTTCAAAAAACTTCTACCTTTGGGTGAAGAATCTAAGTTTTCTCGTGACGCAGCAAAGTACATATACCAATCTTTGGTGTTTTTAGTAGATGGTTATGCAAAGCAAGGTGGGGTTTTGCCAATTCTATATTCATACAGCGACTATGCAAGCCTCTCCATTGGTAAAATTAAAAACTTAAAAACTCTTCTGCAAATAGGCGAAGCCTATCAGTCGTTAGGGATGTTACCCGAAGCTGTAAGGTTCTACGAAAAGGTAAAACAACTGGATACACGAAAAATTCACAATGACAGAATCTTTTTTAATCTCGGACAAATTCATTATGACAGAAAAAATTACAAAGAAGCGGAACTTGTTGCGCGTACTTTTCTGAAAAACTTTCCCCGTAGCAAGAGAATACTTGATTCCATGAAACTGTTGGCCAAATCATTACATCGACAAAGTCGACATGACGATGCACTACAAACCTACCAAAATATACTTGAAAATTTTTCAAAAGGCTCATCAGAGGTTCATTATCTTATAGCTACCTTAGAAGCTAGTCGTAACCAAAATCCAGAAGCTATTGACGCTTATAAAAAAAGTATCGCCACCTTTGACCGTACTCAAAAAACCATTCCAGACTATACAAAGGATGCATATTACAAACTGGGGAATTTACTTTACCAAGAAGGTGAATATACTGAAAGCATCGATGCCTTTAACACAGCCATTAAATTATTTCCTGATCATTCACATAGGAGTTGGTCCGAATTTATATTGGCCGATGCTCTTAAAAAAATAAAAAATAGTCAACAAGCGTCTGTTCAGTTTAATCAGTTGATTAAATCTAAATCGGGAAATGAACTAATGAAAAAAGCCGCTCAATCGCAACTAAAAATTATGGCCTGGGAGAAGGAAACTAAAGGTGCCTCTTAAAGACTCCATTAAATTTTTCACAATTATGAGCTTTACTGTTCTTAATCCAAAAACTTACCTATGAATGACCCTCAATCAGAAAAACGCAGTCCTCGCGAAATCGCCATTCTTAACCAGGCATTTCAATCATTCAATGATGCGACAAAACAACTACAGAGTTCGTATGACGAACTGAACGACGCTCTAGAAGCTAACCAAAACTACTTGCACAACATCATGGAAAGCCTTCCCACTGGAGTTATTGTAGTTGATCAAAGTAACGCTATTAACACTTTTAATAAAACTGCAGGAATAATAACTGGTTTAAAACCTGAAACATGCCTCAATAAAAAGTTGAGCGAAGTATTCACAAACGATCTATTTGAAAAAATAATTAAAAGAACAACCAACGAAAAACAAAAATCAAATACCATAGAACGCGAACTAGATACCCCGCATCATGGAAAAATTTATACTCGCATCTCAACTTCTCCAGTTCTAGACAAACAAAATAAACAAATTGGTACTGTTCTTAATATTGAAGACATCACAGAGTTACGCCAGCTAGAAGAAGACGCTCAAAGAAATCGGCGCCTCAGAGCTACCGGCGAAATGGCTGCTGGGATAGCGCATGAAATCAGAAATCCTTTGGGGAGTATAGAACTATTCTCTTCTCTTCTTAAAAAAGACCTCAGTGAAGATAAAGAAAAAATAGTAATAGTTGACCATATATCGGCCAGCGTAAAAAACATGGATAGAATTATTTCAAGTCTACTTCTATTTGCAAAGTCACCCAAACCATCACGACAATTTTGCGACCTTAATATACTGCTTAAAGAATTATTTGAGGACCCCTCGATTATCTTGATTCCACAAAAAGTCAACCCTGTTTTTAACTGGGGAGAAAACGCCATTGCAAATGGAGATTCAGGTCTTCTGAAGCAAGTTTTCATTAACCTAATTCGAAATGCTATTCAGGCTATGCCAGAGGGGGGAGACCTCAAAATAACAACACAAAAAAGTTCTAAGCTAGAGCAGTCAGCGGAGGAATCTGACTATTCTCGCCAATTTATAACGGTGACCGTTGCTGATCAAGGAGAAGGCATTTCACAAAAAAACCTCGCTAATGTATTTAATCCATTTTTTACCACTAAAGACCATGGGACGGGACTTGGTCTTTCAATATCTCACAATATTATAAAAGCACACCAAGGAACTATTGACGTAGAAAACGACATGGGTAAAGGTGCCCGGTTTATTATTAAAATTCCATGTTGGGATAACGAACTTGACAAAAAATAATCTTGGTAAAAACATTCTAGTCGTTGATGATGAAGTGGAGATGCGGATAGCACTCGAAACTACTCTCAAAAGAGAAGGTCACAATATCACCTTAGCTAAAAATGGTGAGGAGGCTCTAGAGTTGTTAAATGCAAATAATTTTGACCTAGTATTAACCGATGTCAAAATGCCAAAAATGAATGGTCTTCAATTACTAAAGGCTCTAAAAGGGAAATCACCGCAAACAATATCCATTATGATGACAGCTTATGGTGATATTGATAATGCTGTAGAAACTATTAAGTTAGGTGCTTTTGATTACTTACTTAAACCTTTTTCTGCGGAAATTCTCATGGCCGCTGTAAACAGGGCTTTCCTAGATAACGGCTCTCAAATAAATAATTTTATTCACTCCACACCAAAAACAACTAAGGCTCCAGCAAGAGAGCGCCGAATAATAACTCAAAATAAAGATATGTTAGAGCTCATTAAGTTTGTTGAAAATATTTCTTATAGCAAATCAACTGTCCTTATCATGGGTGATACCGGAACCGGCAAAGAAGTGTTTGCTCGTTACATACACCAAATGAGCCCGCGCGCGCAAAAGTCTTTTATGGCGGTCAATTGTGCTGCCCTTCCCGAAGGTCTTCTTGAAACCGAATTATTTGGACATGAAAAAGGAGCTTTCACAGGAGCTATAGAACGCAAAGATGGAAAATTTGAATTAGCTCATAAAGGAACTTTACTCCTAGATGAGGTAACAGAAATGAGCCTCCCCCTACAAGCGAAGTTATTGCGGGTTTTACAGGAACATGAAATAGACAAGGTTGGTGGACGCGCATCTATTCCAGTCGATGTCCGAGTTATCGCCACAACAAACCGAAATATTAAAGAACGTATCCGTGAAAATAAGTTTCGAGAAGACTTATATTACAGGTTGAATGTAATTCCTCTAAAATTAATTCCCCTTAGAGACCGAACCGATGATATTCAAGTACTGGCCGAACATTTCATAGAAAAACATACCAAAGACTTGGATAAGAATATCTCCCATATAGCCAAAGAAACTGTTGCGTTGCTTAAAAAATATAGCTGGCCAGGAAACGTGCGTGAACTAGAAAATATAATTGAACGAGCCATTCTAATGTGTCATGAGAATACTCTGCTTCCTTCTCACCTTTTCTTCGATGAAGAAGACATCCACAACGAAAAACCCAATCCAACCGCAAATTTGAGTGGAACAATACATGATATGGAAAAAGAACTTATTCTTCAAACTCTGGCAGAGGTAAATGACAATAAAACCAAAGCTGCTGATAATTTAGGAATTAGCATACGTACGCTACGTAACAAACTAGCCTATTATAAGGAACAGGCAAATAACTAGTAAAACTAAGTATTCCCCTCTATTGCCAAATAAATGACATATTTTGCATCATCAATTTATTTTTAAGTTTCTTCAACGAAGGCACCTGCACCTTTAAAGTCTAATAAGCCTATATAATATAATAAGTTAGCCCATTATCTAAAAAAAATACCACAACAACTTAGATAGCATTTGGTATGGATATTGCTTTAATTAAGTATGTATAAAGCGACACTCCCTTAAGGAGCTAAATTAATCATTTTTTGGAAGGCAAAAGATAATGGATTTTCTAACATCAATGAAAATTAGTTCATCCGGATTAAATGTCCAACGCAAACTTATGGAAACGGTTTCTAGCAATCTTGCCAATATCGAAACCACGCGAACACCTGAAGGAGGTCCATACCGGCGCAAAGAACTTGTTGTATCTGCTTTGCCATTTGAAGAAAATTTTAATGCAATGTTAAAGTCTGAACTCGGAGAAAATGTTTTACAAACAATGATTACTGAAATCATAGAAGACCAAAGTGAGCCAAGACTGGTATTTAATCCAAACCATCCCGATGCAAACGAAACTGGTTATGTGTCTATGCCAAATGTAGACTTAATGACTGAGATGGTGAATCTCGTGACGAGCACAAGGGGATTTGAGGCAAATGTAACAGCTATGAACGCAGCAAAATCGATGGCTCAACGAGCCATAGAACTTGGAAGATAAAGTTAATATTAAAATTTTTAATACAAATACACTATGAATCAACTTCAGATATTTTTTAGCCAATTAAGCGACCGTTTTGTAGCTCTATCTCAAGGACAGAAAGTAGCTGCCCTAGTCCTTACAACTGTAACTATTGGCTCTGTTCTCGCCATGTCATTTTGGGTTAAGACACCTGACCTTCAACTCTTATATGCCAACCTAAGCGAGAAAGATGCATCTGCCATTGTTGATAACTTAAAGACTCAAAATATTCCTTATGAATTATCCAATCAGGGAAAAACCATACGTGTTCCGTCAAATCAAGTCCATGAAGTTCGTTTGAAAATGGCGAGCGAAGGTCTTCCAGAAGGAAGCGAAGTTGGTCTAGAGATATTTGATAAAACAGCCTTGGGAATGACCGATTTTATTCAGAAACTTAATTACCAACGTGCTCTGCAGGGCGAACTTGCCAGAACAATTAAAACATTAGATTCTATATCCAGTGCACGCGTGCACTTGGTTATTCCAAAACAAACTCTATTTATAAGAGAAAAAGCCAAAGGAAAAGCTTCTGTCACTATCAAGACGAATGCTGGTAGAACTCTTAGCCAGCACCAGGTTCAAGGAATTATTCACTTAATCTCATCCAGTGTTGAAGGAATAACAGCAGATAATGTAGTTGTTGTCGATGATAAAGGGCGTTTACTCAGCGGTTCACAATCAGCACACGCCGGTGCCGCTCGTTCATCTTCCAATTATCAACATCAACGTAAAGTTGAAAAGGAATTCGAAAAAACCATTTTAGCTATGCTTGAAGATGCTCTAGGGGAAGGAATGATAATTGCCCGAGTAACAGCAGATTTGGATTTTGAAAAAAATGACCAAACAGAAGAAATTTATGACCCAGAGTCACAAGTTGTACGAAGTCAACAAACCGCCACAGAGTCAGTTGTTGGTGCCACACCTGCCGGAGGGGTCATAGGCGTTCAAGCTCAATTACCTGCTGGTCAAAATGAAGGTGGAGCCGGAACTTCAAGTCAACCCTCCAAAAGAGACAAAAATAATTCTGTTCTCAATTATGAAATAAATAAAATCACCCGTATCGTTTCCAAGCCCATCGGGATAATCAAAAAGCTCTCAGTCGCAGTCATGGTTGACGGAGTTATGGCAGAGAATGAAGCTGGAGATACAGAATATAAGGCAAGAACCAAAGAAGAAATGGAACAGTACCTTCAACTAGTTCAGTCTGCTGTTGGATATAATCAAGAACGTGGCGACCAAATTAAAGTAGAAAATGTTAAATTCGACCGAACCACCGAACTTCTAAGAGCGAAAGAACTAGAGCGCGAAAAACAGATCGACCTTGCTTTCCAAGTTGGTAAATATATATTGGGTCTGATATTTGTTATACTATTTTTCACAAAAGTAATTAAACCAATGATCGCCTGGATGACTACTTCTGTAGCTCCAGAAGAAGAAGAAACAGAAGAAGAAAAAGTGGCAGGTATGAGTGAGGCTCAAAAGTTAGAAGAAGAGGAAATGCAGCGGCTTGAAGAAGGTTTAGCGAGTGCTTCTGAAATGAGAAAATCAGTCCTTGATTTCATAACAAAAGATCCTAAGTATACATCTGCAGTTGTACGAAAATGGCTTCGTGAAAAAGCCACTGTATAATAAGACTAACTTTTAAAAAAAACTCATCTAAAAGGAAATGGCATGGCGGCAACATCAAATCTTTCGGGACCAGAAAAAGCAGCTATTTTGCTTATGTCAATAGGCGAAGATAATGCGGGTCAAGTAATGTCAAATATGGAAGAACGTGAAATACAAGCGATTGGTAATTACATGACCGCATTGGGTGATGTCGATCAAGAAACTATGGATGCAGTCACCAAAGATTTTTATATGGCTACTAGAAAAGGAATCGGTGGTGTTGGTATTGCAGGCGCCGATTTTTTAAAAGCTGCATTAATGAAAGCCATGGACCCCGCCAAAGCAAATGAAATACTTAATAATATATCAACGCCGGGCGAAGATCTTAGTGGCGGTTTAGAAACACTGCGCATGCTAGAGCCAAAGACAATCGCAGCATTTCTGGGGAACGAACATCCTCAAACATCAGCAATTATTATGGCTCATCTTGACGAGAAAACAGTAGGCTCTGTCCTCGAACAAATTCCTGAGCAAAAACGAAAAGAAATCCTAGTTCGTTTGGCTACGCTAGAGCGTGTTTCGCCTAACGTAATTCGTGAGCTAGATGTAGCTCTTCAAGGAGAACTAAGGTCTCAAGGTGGAATATCAGGAAATAGACTAGGGGGAGTGGAACAAGCAGCTGCAATTGTCGGAA
>CAJJDL010000035.1 GCA_905182935.1 uncultured Nitrospinaceae bacterium
CGTTTTCCAGAGAAGGCAGGTATTAGATCGGCTTTGTTCGGTACGCTCTGGTTAATCAGCCTGACAGCAACCATCTCCATTCCACTTGGAGTGGGAGCTGCAATATATCTGGAAGAGTATGCCCCTAAAAATTCTTTCACCCGGTTCATCGATCTTAATATTTCCAATCTTGCTGGCGTACCCTCGATTGTTTACGGAATGTTGGGTCTGGTGATTTTTGTGCGGTTGTTCGATTTGGATAGAAGTGTTCTTGCTGGCAGTATGACCATGAGCCTTTTGATATTGCCAATTATTATTATTGCCTCAAGAGAATCCCTTCGAGGAGTTCCCAGCACACTTCGACAAGCAGCGTTTGCCCTCGGCGCAACACGTTGGCAAACCATCTACTCTCATGTTTTACCCGCGGCCCTACCTGGCATTCTCACCGGTTTTATTCTTGCATTATCTCGAGCTATCGGAGAAACCGCACCTTTAATAATGATCGGAGCATTGACCTATGTTGCATTTATTCCTGAAGGTCCGATGGATGAGTTTACAACCCTTCCTATTCAAATTTTCAATTGGGCCTCAAGGCCGCAAAAGGATTTTCATGAATTAGCTGCTGCTGGCATCCTGGTTCTTTTAATTGTTCTACTGTTTATGAACTCTTTTGCAGTTTACATCCGCCATTGGTTGGAGAGAAAAATTTAATGATATCGAATGCTATAGAAAAAGTATTGCCTGACAAAAAGCAAGAGTTGAACAATGATGCTGTTCTTCAAACAAAAGGTCTAACGATAGGCTATAGCCATACTGTGGCAGTCAATAATATTTCCATATCAATACCAGAGCGGCGAATCACAGCCATTATTGGTCCCTCTGGATGCGGAAAAAGTACGTTACTCCGTTCGTTTAACCGCATGAATGATTTTATTCCAGAGGTCAATTTAAAAGGGCAAGTTATGTACCGTGGGATTGATATATATGAAAAGAATGTTGACCCTGTAGAAGTCCGTAGAAAAATTGGAATGGTATTTCAGAAACCCAATCCATTTCCAAAATCTATTTTCGAGAACGTGTCCTGGGGACCTCTAATAAATGGCTTTAGAAAAGATATACATGAGCGTGTAGAACAATCCCTTCGTCGCGCAGCATTATGGGACGAGGTGAAAGACCGGTTGAATAACTCAGCATTAACTTTGTCAGGGGGGCAGCAGCAACGATTGTGTATAGCCCGAGCTCTTGCCATGGAACCGGAGGTCATTTTGATGGATGAACCCTGTTCAGCCTTGGATCCTGTCTCCACAGCCCATATCGAAGATTTGATGTTTGAGCTAAAACAAAATTACACGATAGTCATCGTCACCCACAATATGCAACAAGCCTCACGAGTTTCAAAGTTTACGGCATTTTTTGATGCGGGAAATCTTGTCGAGTTTGGAGAAACTAAGAATATTTTCACGCTTCCACAACATAAAAGAACCGAAGACTACGTAACAGGACGTTTCGGCTAAAAGAGGTTTTATATGGGAAAACATTTGCAAAGAGATTTAGAACTTCTGAAAAAGGAAATTTTGGCAATCGGCTCAATCGTGGAAAAAGCATTGAGAGATTCCATTCATGCTCTCGTCAACCGGCATTCAAAACTTGCTGAAATGGTTATTGAAGGCGATGGCGCTATTGACCAGAAAGAAAATCAGATTGAAGAGGAATGTCTGAAACTTTTAGCCCTGCATCAACCTGTGGCGATCGACCTCAGGTTTATTGTTTCCGTTCTAAAAGTAAATAATGATTTGGAGCGCATAGGAGATCTGGCAGCAAACATTGCAGAGCGAGCCATATATCTTTCAGACCATGAACCCCTTGCCATAGCTCTCCAGTTTAACCGAATGGTGGATGGAGTTCAGGCAATGGTTCGTAAAAGTCTCGACGCTCTCGTTAAAGCAGATGTGAATCTTGCCAAGTCGGTATTGACTATGGATGATGAAATCGATTCTTTAAATAGGGAAATGTATGTGGTCTTGCAAGATGAAATGCGGCGAACACCAGGTAGTATTGAACGGGCAGTGCAAACCCTTTCTGTGTCTCGATATCTGGAGCGAATAGCAGATTTATCCACTAACATTGCGGAAGACGTAGTGTTCATGGTCGAAGGAGAATTGATTAGGCACAAAGCAAAAAGTTAGATAGCTAGCCTATGATAGAAATTCCCGAAACAGGGATAATTAATGGTGTTCTCCGTCATCCGAATGCGCGCCGTTTGAGTTGAAAAGCTAAGAGATACTTTCTGTCAAACTTTTCCTTAAACGAATGACCGTTGTTGACCGATGTTACAGGAACGGATTCTTCCAAGACCTAGCTTCCTCTATTTGTGGAAGAATCAGGCTATTCTATGTTAGTTGGTGGGTATAAGCAAAGTGGGAGGAAGAAGGCGTTAAGTCAGAGTGCAAACGCTAGCCACAACCCCTCACTAACCAGTATAAATCCTCATTTGTTTGATCTCTCGTGCCTACACTATGCCTACATAACTAAAATGGGCTATAAGACGAATCTTATAACCCATTGTATTTATTGGTGCGCCTGGAAGGATTCGAAC
>CAJJDL010000036.1 GCA_905182935.1 uncultured Nitrospinaceae bacterium
TATTACGGTTCAACCAGGCAGCCGGCATGCCAATGGATTGAGGACCTTGCACATCCATTATTAAATTATCGCCAACAAAAAGAACTTCATTTAAATTTACCTGCAGTCTAGAGACCACTCCATCAAATATAGATGGGTGTGGTTTTCGGTATGGAACACTCGAAGAATAAACTGCAAACTCAAAATATTTATCTAACCCAGTAAGGCGTAACTCTTCTTCCTTAATAAAACTAGGGTTAGTGGTATTTGAAACAATTCCCATTCTTACTCCAGCTTGATGTAATTGATCTAATGTACTCACCACGTCAGGATAGATTTTCCTAACTCCATGAATAACTTTATAGTAAACTGTTAATATTTCTTTATAAGTAGCTATATTATCAATTTCAATTCCATACTTAAAAAAAAGATACCGTAAAACGGTTTCAAAGTTTACTTCTCTATGAGTTAGACGTGACTCCTTAATCAACCCATAAAAAAGTTCTTGATAGTCAGTAAACAGACTTTCAAATTGAGGCAATGCCACCCTCTTATCTTCTAAAAATTCTTTTACTTTTAGAAAAGCTGCTCGGTCATCTTCACAAACCAAATCAACCAAAGAATATGCCCAGTCAAACAATACTGCTTTATAAGGAAAGTTCATCAATAGATGTTTTATATAACTTTAATGCATTAAAATTAAATTAATCAATAATACCAAATATCACATTGAATAATAAAGGAACTTTTAGATTAGCTGAACTTATATTAAAAACTAATAAGTGTAAGCTAACTCTAGAGTATTAACCTTACTTACTAGTAGTATTATTAAATAAGTGGTTTAAGCAGACAACCCCATAATTATTGAGAGTCAATCATGAAGATAAATTTCCTAAATATTATAACTTTATTTTTATTTATAGTTTTACCTAATCAGCTAATTGCTGAAGAGACATTAACTTTATCAGTCAAAGAAGGTTCTCATTCAGTCGGGTATGACCAGAATACATTAGGGATAAATGCTTACAATAAAAATGATTTCAATCAAGCTTTAACACATTTTCAAGTAGCATCAGTTGTTGACAAAAAAAAAGGTGAGATTTTTTTTAACATTGGTTTAACTTTGCACCAAATGGAAAAACATTTGGAGTCAGCAAAAAACTTTCAATGGGCTTTAAAACTTTCTCCAAGCAACAAAAACATATCCCAATCACTATTAGTTAAAGAACATCATTGCAGTAATAACAATAAAATACCTTGTAACTTACCTAAACCAGAAAAATATAAAATAAAAACTTACACTAAAACATTGCCACAACCCAATATTTCCAGTTCTAGTGGTGGAGGTTATTAATAAATTAACTACAAACAACTGGTTGTCACCTTTACCACATAGATCTATTAATAAAAAACACCCCAAAGTTTAATTTTTTTAAAATAGTTTAAGATTCTTTTAATAAAACTTTTTTTGCGGCCGCTAATGCCCCTTTAATATCAGGAAGGCCCCCACCAGGAACAAAATCTACATAACGAATAGTATTTTTTTCATCTAGCACTAAAACAGTTCTTGCCAACATCCCCATTTCTTCAATTAGCAATCCTGTGTTTCGACCAAAACTGAGTTCAGCTTTATCAGAAAGAAAAATCAAATTATTAATTTTAGCCTTTTTGGCAAATGTATTTTGACCTTCTGCTGAATTAGTACTTATGGTTATTATATCAACCTGCTTATCCAAGCCGCCATTTTGCTCACTAAATTGATGAGTTTGCTTATCACAAACGGGTGTATTTAACTTAGGAACAATACTAATAATCTTAACTTTACCCTTGAGATCTTTAATTTCAACACCAGAATGACCAAACCGTTGCAAAAGAGCATTAGGCATAGTCTTGCCCACTTCAAGAACTTTAAATTTATTTGCTTTTGAACTAGCATTAATCGAACTCACATAAGAAAAACTACTCAAGAAAAAACACACAACGAAAACAGATCCAAAAACTAATTTATTATCCATAATAGACCTCTGTTTTGAAAAGTTTATTTTTATCTTACAATATAAATTCCAGTCTCTAAGTCATTATCTAAACCATCATGATCTTACAATATCAATTCCAGTCTCTAAGTCATTATCTAAACCATCATGCGCTTCTAAATCATCATCGACTCCGTCCATTCCATTACCTTGCGCTTTACGATGAGATTTAAGGCTCCCCATAAAATGATCGTGACACTTACTGCAAATCCATCCTTCTCCAGAAAAAATCCAACATTCATTCTCAACCCAGCTCTCTGCTTCTTCTTCAGAGTCACAATAATCCCCATTTTCTAGGCAGTCGTTAGCAACTTTTGAGAAGCACTCAACCGAGTATTTATTATTTTTTGTAATCATTGAACCAATTCCTCCATATTATTCTATTTACAAAAATAAAATATATCTTATCTGAAGTCTCATCATTCATGAGACGTAAACATGAGAAAACTAACATCAAAGTTTCTTTCTTTGAGAAATTTAACTACATCATCATACTTAACTGTATCCATTGTCGGTTTTCTACTTAGAATCCATAGATACTGTCTTTTAGGTTCGCTTACCACTGCATATTCATAATCATCACCTAGTCCTACAATCCAATAATTTCCATAAAATGGCCAATGGAATGAAACTTTCAACTTAGTATTATTCGAATGCTCCACAATATGAGCAATCCCGACTGCTTCTCTTATTTTTCCATTTAATTGCCTATCCTTGCATCTATTAATAACCTTAATAGATCCATCGTCATTCAATTCATAGTAAGCAGTAATATCGTAACAGTCTTCTTGAAACCAATTAGGATAACGCGCAATTTCATGCCACTTGCCTAAATACCTATTTATATCAACACTATTGACAACTTCCAAAGGAGGCTCAATTCTGGCAGGTACCGTCGCACACGAATATAAAAATAATAACCAGACAAAAGTAAAAATATTTAAAATATTAAATTTCGTCATGAGTAAAAAATATACTTAAGTAATGATGACCACTTTATTTATATATTTTTGCGGATATATATCCTAAGAAACTGATTCCAATTGTTGAAGTTTCTGTCCAGCCAATGCAACACCTGCGATATTCCCCTGATAAGTAAAATTTTGGAGGGCTTTTTTTACATACTCGACTGCAGATATTTTATTATTCATCTTTTTATATAATATATTAGCAATACTCATTTGCATTTGAGGGACATAGCTATGAACCTGGTTTAACTTAATACCTTCAGTAAGCACATCAATGGCTTCTTTATTTTTCTGCAAATTCCCATAAGATATACCAAGTCCCAGATAAGCCGGGATATAATATGGATCGATTCTAATAGAATTCTTAAATGCCTTGCTAGCCTCCAAATGATTACCTTCTACCCCCATCTGATTTCCTAATAACACAAAATCTTCTGGACTATTTTCAGGTTTTTGTGTATTAGTTTGAAAAATTATTACACCAATAACTGATAGTATAAGAATTCCCCATAAATATTTTTTTCTGTTAAATATTTTCATAAATGTTCGGATGAAAAATGGTTTTTTATAAATAACTGAGTATAATTAGCAAAAATTATCTCTGTGGAATAATAAAAGCTTAATTAAAAAAATTAAAAGGGAATCTAGGCTCTCAGCTTATAGTTGCCAATTGACGGAAGGCTTAAAACTGAAAGGACCACTAGGCCCAAGCCTAGAAACCCCAAGACATACCACAAACCTTTAATTTTTTATTTTCGCAATGCATAAAATTCCCAATCAGAGTATTTATGCCTATTTAAGTACTTT
>CAJJDL010000037.1 GCA_905182935.1 uncultured Nitrospinaceae bacterium
TTTGGCACCTCGATGTCGGCTCACCGCATCCTGGGGCTGAAGCAGGTCCCAAGGGTTGGTCTGTTCGCCCATTAAAGCGGTACGCGAGCTGGGTTTAGAACGTCGTGAGACAGTTCGGTCCCTATCCTCTGTGGGTGTTGGATATTTGAGGAGATCTGTTCCTAGTACGAGAGGACCGGAATGGACGAACCTCTAGTTTTCCGGTTGTGATGCCAATTGCATCGCCGGGTAGCTACGTTCGGAAAGGATAACCGCTGAAAGCATCTAAGTGGGAAGCCAACTCCAAAACTAGATATCCCTTCCTCCTTCGGGAGGACCGTAGACCCCTTGTAGACTACAAGGTTGATAGGCCAGATGTGTAAGCACAGCAATGTGTTCAGCTAACTGGTACTAATTGGTCGCGAGGCTTGATCTTAAATTTTCCTCTTGCTTACTTCAAACAAATTCAATTATTAAAAATATCATACGGAAACGTATTAAGGTTTCCGGTCTTGATAGCGAAAGGGTCACACCCGTTCCCATTTCGAACACGGAAGTTAAGACTTTCTGCGCCGATGGTACTGCAGTCGAGAGAGTGTGGGAGAGTAGGACGAGGCCGGATCATTTATAAAAACCCGACTAGTTAAAGCTAGTCGGGTTTTTTTATGCATATTTAGTTATTTAAAAATCTTTAGAATAGTTTAATGCCTACGATTTAAATTTCCTCTAATAATAAGCATCAAACTCCTTTCAATAAAAACACCTTAAAATCTCTTAATTTGAAACGCTTTTTCGTTGACAATATCTGTCGGCTTAGGTAACATTTCGGCTCTATTTATATAGGTTTTGGGAGCTTTAAGTAAGATATAAAATTCCTTTAAAATACTATTAAATTAAGCCTACATTCATACTAATAGCTATTAGTGTTAAACGAGACGAATTCCACCAGTTTTCACATATAATAAAACAAGTTAAGGAGTAACCCCCCCATGTTAGACAGTTATTTGGGAGCAGGCATCATGTTATTTATGGCGACAAGTATCGCTGTCGGGATGGTAGTGATGACTTCCATCTTGGGGCCAAAACGAGAATTTGCAGATAAGATGGAGCCTTTTGAATGCGGTGAAAGTCAACTTGTATCACCTCATCAACGCTTTTCAGTAAAGTTTTACCTAATCGCTGTTCTTTTTGTTTTGTTTGATATAGAAGCTGTATTTTTTTTCCCATGGGCTATTATCTTTAAACAACTTGGTATGTTTGGCTTCTTAGAAATGCTTTTGTTTATTTTGATCCTAGGCGTTGGTTTACTTTATGTATGGGTCCGAGGAGGCTTGGATTGGGAATAATACTACGATCCCAATTTTAATCCATTTTTACTCAAAAGGATAATATGAATACTAGTCACATTGATAAAGTTAAATTAAAATTCCCCGAAATCATTCTCGACTCTCATAGTTTTCGTGGTGATCAAACAATACTAATTACCAAGGAAAGTGTCTTGGAACTTTTTAAGTTTCTTCGAGATGAACCTGATCTTGACTTTAAATTTTTAATGGATTTAACCGCAGTAGATTATTTAAATCGAAAGCAAGATCGCTTCGAGATCGTCTACCATTTTTACTCATTAAAGCATAATAGCCGTCTTCGAATAAAAGCTCCTGTAAGCGAAAATGACTGCACTATAGACTCAGTCTCGTCATTATGGAAAACAGCAAATTGGTACGAACGAGAAGTATGGGATCTTTATGGAATAAAGTTCAATGAGCACCCTGATATGAGACGGATATTATTGTATGAAGAGTTTAAAGGACATCCTTTAAGGAAAGATTACCCGATTAATAAACGACAACCTTTGATTGGGCCATTGAATTAGGCTTGTATATAAATGCTCCTTGAATTAACAATTACGCTAGCTAAAGTTCTTTTCATTGTAGGGATAACTGTAGGCTTTTTTGCTCCAGTATTGACCTGGGTAGAGCGTAAACAAAGTGCTATTATGCAGGATCGCGTTGGTGCAAATCGAGCAGATATTTTGGGCTTCACTGCCTTGGGTTTATTCCATGCAATCGCCGACGCAATTAAAATGTTTGCAAAGGAAGACTTTATCCCCCAAGGCGCAAACCGTTTTCTGCATACACTCGCTCCAATAATAGCGGTCATCCCAGCTATTCTTACTTTTGCAGTCGTTCCCTTTGGTGGTCAATATGAACTTTGGGGAACAACCGTTAACCTAGTAATTTCAGATTTAGATGTTGGTTTATTGTTTGTGTTTGCTATCGCTTCTATTGCTACTTACGGGTACGTGATAGCGGGATGGGCTTCAAATAGTAATTGGTCTCTTCTCGGATCTATGCGAACAGCATCGCAAATGATTTCCTATGAGGTTACAATGGGCCTCACTATTGTGGGAGTCTTAATGGTTTTTGGGACTATGAAATTAACAGAAATTGGTGCCGCGCAAGAAGATTTTCTTAACTGGGGATTTTTTCTCCAACCTGTCGGGTTCTTTATGTTTCTTGCAGCATCGATTGCCGAGAATAAACGAATACCTTTTGATGCACCAGAAGCAGAGTCAGAATTAGTAGCAGGCTATTTCACAGAATACAGTGGACTAAAATTTGGCATGTTTTTTATGGCTGAGTTTATCGAGATGGTGACTATTGGTGCCATAGTGACCATTTTATTTTTTGGGGCGTGGCATATACCATTTCTACCGTCAGCTACCCTGCTCTCTTGGCTTGACTTTCTCGGAACAAATTGGGCTAATCTTATTCTCATGTTTATCCATATAGGTGTGTTTTTTTTTTTTTTTTTTTTCTTTATCTG
>CAJJDL010000038.1 GCA_905182935.1 uncultured Nitrospinaceae bacterium
ATCCAATGCAATCAATTTATCGCTTCCGCGACGCTGAAGTTGGTCTATTCCTAAAAACAAAAGAAGATGGTATTGGGCACATAGATTTTAAATTTCTTTCACTCAAAACAAACTTCCGATCACAAAAACCTATTGTCGATTGGGTAAATAGTTGTTTTAAGTTAGTTTTTCCAAGTAGCAATAATAAAGATTTAGGAGCAATAACATATTCACCTTCTAAAGCAGAACAAACAAATATAATAGAATCAGGTGTCTCGTTACACCCAGTAGACGACTCATCAAAAAAAAATGAAGCCATTGAAGTAACACAATTAGTTTTATCTCTGCACAAAAAATACCCAGATAAATCCATTGCCATACTTGTCAGAGCTCGAAACCATCTAACAGAAATCATAAAACAATTTCATATTAAAAAACTAAAATTTCGAGCCGAAGATATTGACCCTCTTACATCGCGCCCTGAGATAATAGATCTTCTTGCTTTAATGAGGGCACTAACTTCATTTAACGATCGTGTCGCATGGTTATCTATCCTTCGAGCTCCTTGGTGTGGGCTTTCTTTAGAAGACCTTCATAAAATTTGTACTGGTAATAAAAATACTCCTATATGGATTTTAATTCAGAATAAGGAAATAATTAACACTCTTAGTGTAACTGGGCTGTTTCGAGTTGAGAGAGTTATTTCGATTTTAAAGAAAGCGTTAATGGCTTTACCAATATCTAACTTTCGTGATCTTATTGAAGGATGCTGGATTGAGCTTGGAGGTCCAGCCTGCATTAAACCAGACACATATATAGATGTAGAGATATTTTTTGACAAAATCAGTGAGTTTCTTGAATCAAATGAAGCATCAAATATAGAGTTGTTCCAAACTAATATAAATAAATTGTTCGCCAACTCCTGGGAAGAAGCAGACAATACTGTTCAAATCATGACAATGCATAAAGCAAAAGGTCTAGAGTTTGATTTTGTAATTATCCCAGGACTCGAAAGATCTTCCAAGGCTGAGGAAAAACGCTTAGTCTACTGGATGCCTCATGGAGAAAGTTTATTGGTTGCGCCTATAGAAGAAAAAGGAGAACCGTCATCAAAAGTTTATAAATTTTTATCCGATTTAAATCAACAAAAATCTGAATTTGAAACACTTCGCCTTCTTTATGTTGCGACAACTAGAACCAAATCCCAATTACATCTATTTGGTCAATTTATACCTACAAATGACTCCTCCCCTCGAAAAGGATCTTTATTAAAAAATTTATGGCCCTTCATCCAAGATCAATGGATAAAAGAATCTAGTTTAAAGAATATCGGTACTACCGATCCAGAAAAACCAAATAACATGATGCCAAAAATAAGGCGTCTTAAAGAAAGCTACGTATTACCCAAAATACCGCCAAATATTGAAATGGGTATTATTTCAGAACTCCAGCCTGGATCTGAGTCTCCTGAGTTTGAATGGGCTGGTATCGGTGCAAGGCATCTAGGAATGGTAATGCATAGATGCTTTCAGACATTAGCAGAAGAAGGAAAAAATAAATGGACTAAAGAACGAATAAAAATAATGGAATCTAGTATACCCGCAGGCTTGAAATCATATGGCTTGCCTTCAGAATTAGCAGAAGTAGAAGGGAAAAAAGGAATAACTATGATTCAAAACATATTAAGCCATAAGATAGGACAATGGATTCTTGAAGATCACAAAGAAGCACGTTGTGAATATTCATTAACTCAGATAATAAATAACTCATATCAATCAAACGTTATTGATAGAACTTTTATAGATAAAAATAATGTTCGATGGATTATAGATTATAAAACAGGAAATCATACAGGTTCAGACTTGAAAACATTTTTTAAAAACGAAAAAGAGCGATACAGAAAACAACTGGATAAATATGAAAATCTATTTAAACTTTCGGGTGAAGCTAGACAAATTAAAAAAGCACTCTACTATCCAATGCATAAAGAATTATTAGAGATCGAGTAATATTTGCTAATAATAAAAAACGGGAAAAAGTTTTCACTCCTTCCCGTTCTTTTGTAGAAACGTATTCAAAGCCCACTTTGAATAATGCCCGAAAACTTGGATTTAAATAATAATCTAAATAAGGCCTAAAGTAACCAATCTCGATTTTTTAGGTTATTAAATTATTAAATATGAAAACAAAATAATCGAACAACAATATTCATTAGGCAGAACAACTATAAACTCTCGATATTTTTAATTACACACACCTTGGTATTAAAGTATAAAATTTTTATTAATCAAACAATCTAACTTACTATAAAATTAATTAGGCTATACCATTCACCAACACTCTTAAATATTCTGTTCAGCTAACCACCTTTCAGCTTCAAGAGCTGCGGCACAACCTGTTCCTGCAGCTGTTACAGCCTGTCTGTATTTATGGTCATGCACATCGCCTGCGGCAAAAACTCCCTCAATGCTAGTCTCTTGAGTTCCAGCTTTGACTTTTATATACCCAATGTCATCAAGGTCAATCTGACCATCAAACATTTTAGTATTTGGTGTATGGCCAATAGCATAAAATATTCCTGAGACACTGATATCTGTAACTTCCTTAGACTTTACGTTTTGCAGGCGTGCTCCAGTTACAAAATCGTCACCAATAGCATCTTCAAAAACGGTATCCCATATAATCTTAAGTTTTTTATTATCAAAAGCACGTTTTTGCATAATCTTTGAAGCTCTTAACTCATGCCGCCTATGAACAAGATAAACCACCGAGCCAAATTTTGTAAGATAACTAGCCTCCTCAACAGCGGTATCACCCCCACCAATAACCATTAGAGGTTGATTTTTAAAAAATGGAAGTGCACCATCGCATACTGCACATGCCGACATACCATTATTCCACATTTTTTCTTCATTAGGGACACCCATTCTTTTAGCTACAGCACCAGTAGCTATAATTACGCTTTTTGCACTTACCGCCCTTTGTTCAGATTTTATTAAAAAGGGTCTTTTCGAAAAATCCACTTCAACAATATCCTCGCCGACCATTTCCGTACCAAATCGTTCAGCTTGTTTTCGGAATAGTTGCATTAACTCAGGACCTTGAATTCCATCAGGGAACCCTGGGTAATTTTCTACATCTGTGGTGGTAGTTAATTGTCCACCAGCAGAACCACCTGCCACATAACCCTCAAACATAAATGGTTTTAGATTAGCGCGAGCTGCATAAATAGCCGCTGTATGACCTGCGGGACCTGAACCAATAATAACTAAATCTTTTAAATCCGCCATCTAAAAACCTTTCTATTTTTTCGAGTAGGAGCAACGAAATCCTACATCACTATATTTATATTCAGGAGTCTTAGCAACTCTATCGGAAACTCTTAAATAATGACTTGGTGAATGCCATGCTCCACCACGCACAACTTTTTCTTTCCCTGCTGATGGCCCCTTTGGGTTTAGTCTAGAATTCTCTAATTGATAGGGGCCATACCAATCACGAGTCCATTCATAAACATTGCCCATCATATCAAAAAGACCATTTGAGTTAGGATTCTTACCGCCTACCACAATAGTAGTTCCAACATTATAGGCTTGTTTAAAGTGGGCTCCTCCCGGGTTACTTCCTTGCGCTGCTATTTCCCATTGAGCTTCTGTCGGAAGATCACCACCGCGCCACTTACAGAATTTTCGAGCATCTGCCCATGTAACGAACACTACTGGTTGTTTCATCCCATCAAAATCATTAGGTCGAGTCTCATGTAAATCGCTAGGATTGCAGATGCCTTCAGCAAAACATTTCATATAAATCGAATTGGTCACTTCATATTTATCTATACTAAAAGATTTAAGTCTTACTTTATGTGGAATTTCATCTGCGCACCAGTCAGAATTGCTTTGTTGCTCAGAGCAATACACATCGCCCATAGAAAACTC
>CAJJDL010000039.1 GCA_905182935.1 uncultured Nitrospinaceae bacterium
AGCTTCTTACCGTTAGCTTTATTGGCTTTAGCGGTTTTATCTTTTTTTGCCGTTGAAGCTGGCGCAGCCTTTGTCTTTCTTGGCTGTGGACACTCCGCTTTTTTTGCATAAGCTGAACTCACCATAAGGAAAGTAAAAGCGACAGCAATAAACAAAATAAACTGCTTTTTCATTGAATCATCTCCTCTTATTATTAAATTTAAAACTTCCAAACTATTAGAACCTGTAACTCTTAAATGAAACCCACAATTCAAAAGGCCCTAAACTATCAATAAACCCTGCCAAATATATAATTTAATCACGCCATAAGACAGAAGCGTGGGACTTTAGATATTAAAAAATGGCACGTTATAATAATTCATTTAACCTGTCAAGAGCAACGCATACCTAAACTTTACTGGAATACTAACTAGTAACAACTTTTAAAGTAGTAATTTTAAATGATCATATGCTCATATGCTTAAAAAAATTTCAACAAAAAGCACTTAGAAGTAACAATATAGCTCTACTTTTCAGATACTTAATAAAAAACCCTATCCGATATCACCATGTGAAAATCGGTTTTTTTCTTGATTACCACCGCCAAGGTAGGTAATGTATCTTTCGCTTCTTTTAAATTTGAGCATATTGAGAGCTCGCTAACATTCGAATAATTAAGTTCCGTGGTAGTTAAATGCTAAACCACTTACACTTTATCTAAGAGAAAAAATGAGATTCAACCTGAAAAATTCTGTCGCCAAGTAAATTCCAAGAGCAAGACTAGATGATTAGGAACTATATGACATTAAATATTTTAAAAAAAACTCAAACAATAAAAGCCAAATTTTTTGAAGTGGTTAACGGCTTTATTAAAAGTTCTCTGTCTTTCTCTGAAGAATTTTGTTTGCGCGGTGATAGCAATGAACATTAAAAAACAACCCAGTTCATCTTCCATGCAAAGTGGTCAGAGCACCACTGACAATGATCAGCAAAAGCCTAAATCAGCAAAATATTTAACAAAACTCTCGCAAATTCCTCAACTAAGTTCTTCTGAAAGAGAAGAGCTCGAGAAGGTCAACAAAGAGTTTGTTTTTAGGACTAATGACTATTACCAGTCACTTATAGATTGGAATGACCCAGACGACCCAATCCGCCGTATTGTAATGCCGGATATTCAGGAACTCGATGACTGGGGTCAGTTGGACGCATCTAATGAAGAAAAATACACAAAAGTAAAAGGCTTGGAGCATAAATACACTTCTACTGCTCTCCTCCTAGTTAATGAAGTCTGCGCAGCCTATTGTCGGTTTTGTTTTCGTAAGCGACTGTTTATGGATGAAAACGAAGAGGTCACTAAAGACGTTAGTGACGGCCTTGAATATATCGGCTCGCATCCAGAAATAACCAACGTTCTTCTGACGGGTGGAGATCCCATGATTATGTCCACCAGTAAACTGGAACCAATCATCAAGCAAATTCGGGAAATTGACCATGTAAAGATCATTCGAATTGGAACTAAAATTCCCGCGTTTAATCCATATAAAATCATAAATGACCCTGCATTGCATGAAATGATTCGAACTTACAGTACCGGTGAAAAGAAGATCTACATCATGGCCCACTTCAACCATCCGAAAGAACTAACTGATGTTGCTGTAAAAGGTCTTAATATGCTGATGCAGTCAGGAGCAATTGTAGTCAACCAAACTCCTCTCATCAAAGGCGTGAATGACAACTCAGAAGTTTTAACAGAACTTTTCAACCGGCTATCTTTTATCGGGGTTCCACCTTACTATGTTTTTCTCTGCCGACCTACCCTCGGGAATGAACCTTTCGCACTCCCGATTGAAGAAGGTTATAAAATTTTCGAGAAGGCCCGGATAAGATGTTCAGGGCTTGCAAAAAGAGCTCGTCTGGTCATGTCACATGAAACTGGTAAAATTGAAATGGTAGGAATATCAGAAGGTAAGGTCTTTTTTAAATACAACCGATCGGCAGAGGCTGACAATGACGGAAAGTTTCTTGTATTCAAATCAAACCCAGATGCCTACTGGTTCGATGATTACGAAGAAGCTCTAGAAGAGCTTCCCAAGGACTGCATAGAAAATACAGCAACTTTCTGAAAAGAACTCATCTTCTCCAACCATTTCTGATATACTGGACATATATCTAAATCCCTCTCAATGCCTTTAGGAATAAGGACATATGAATATCTACGAATACAACATCTAATCATATATTTATAAAAGCAGTAAACTGTCATAGGTAGGTAGGATTATCTAAAATTTGTTTCGCTAATGTAAGGAGCTTTCGTTTTATGGGACGTTTGAGTGGGAAAAATATTTTAATAGTCATGCCAAAGGATTACTACAATGAGGAAGAGCTAGACATCCCCTATGAGATTTTTAAAAGTGAAGATGCAAAGATTATAATCGCATCTGGGAAAATGAAGGAGGCGGTCGGAATGAAAACGGGACGTCGTATGCCAGATCGCCTCATTATCGATTCAATGGAGGGAATTACAGGAGACAGTTATGTCACCGGTGGGACGGGGACAAGGCAGATCAAGGCCGTTTTCCAAGGAGTGGTTGTTGTAGGTGGTTCTGGAGCTCGCAATTATCTTTGGAAAGATAAAATGGTCCGCCTATTGCTTGTTGATCGTTATAAAAGCGAGTTTGTTGTTGCTGCTATAGGACATGGAATTGGTTGTCTCGCAGAAGCACACCTAGTAGAGAACCTAGAAGTACCCGTTAACGAAAAAACAGAAAAAAAACCATTTCTTAAAATTCTTGAAGAAGGCAAAACTCTTCTAAGTGATAAAGACCTTATTCTTCACGAAAGAATTGTGATGGGCAAGGATGCCTCTGTAGCAGAATCCTTCGCACAGGCAGTAGTATCAGAGATCGAAAAAATTACCAAAATTAAATAAGAACCTTTTAGAAAAACGAATAAGGGCTTATGCTTACCCTGCCGCCATATCTTCTCGATCTTTTTTAGCTTTAATGATTTTCATCCTTATTTTGATAGCATCGTTTAGTTGTTTAACAATACGATCATTCGAGTCTGGAAAATGCACTTTATCGTTAAACTCTTCCAGAGTGTGTTCTTCCATAATTTTACCGAATGCTTCATCACAAAATGGCCTTGTCATCTGCATAATGCCATCAAAATAGATGCTCACCTTTTCATACTTACCCCAATTATCTAAAATAAGTTTTCGGATAGTATCTCCCGCTGGAGAGCCATCCTCTGAGGTCCGCCCAGAAGGCGTTGGATCCTTCATGACTTCATAAATACTAAGCTTGAATTCTGGTTCCATATTATTCCCCTTCTATCCTTTAACTTGAACTAAATTAGTTTATTAGCGAGATTCGATAGTTACTTTCATTTCAATACGCTCATTAGGATTATCATTGCTGTCTCTAGGAGATTCAACAATTTTATCTGCCACATCCATTCCCGATATAACCCTTCCAAAAGCTGTGTATTGACCATCGAGAAAATCAGAATCTTTAACCACTATAAAAAACTGAGAACCAGCACTATCAGGCTCCTGTGAACGGGCCATAGAAATAATTCCTCTAGCGTGGGGTTCATCGTTAAACTCTGCTTTAATGGTATGACCCGGCCCTCCCTGCCCGTGGGTTGAGCGATTATCACTTTTGGTGTTAGGATCTCCACCCTGAACCATAAACCCAGGGATAACTCGATGGAAGGTTACCCCATCATAAAATCCTTTCTTAGCCAA
>CAJJDL010000040.1 GCA_905182935.1 uncultured Nitrospinaceae bacterium
TAAAACTTTAAACTCTATGTTTATGGGGCATTCAAGGAATCTAAGCAATAAGGTGATGGTTTGTTCCGGTCCCGGTTGCAAGGCTTGGGACTCAGAAAAAGTTTTGAACTTAGTGCGTGACTCTATCGGTGGAGATCAGAATGTTAAGCCCTGTACGATGGACTGCACCAATAATTGTGGTGGTGGAGTATCTGTTGGAATGTCTAATTCAGGAAAGATAATAAAGTTACGGAAGCCAAGTGATGTTTTATCCTTGTTGAATCCAAATAACGGTAGTAGTTAATTTAGTCAGAAACCATCCATCCCCACTCCAAAAGAGAAATAGATTAGTTGTAGTCTTTGTTAGTCTATTTTTTTGCCAACTGAAATTTATAAGAGGGTTTAAAAATAACTTTAAGTACAGCGACCTATTTTAATAGGTAGGCAGGGTATAGCATTGTCAAATTAGATAATTGAGAAAAGTGTATTATTAGTTACTCAGAAGTTCAAAATAATGATCAATCCAATTCTTCAGAGGCAGTGCAGAGCAGCAGAGTTTCTAAAGATAGCCAATAAAAATGGTTAAAAAGTTTACAAAATTGCTAGGCCATGAACCTTTGCTTCTAGTTTGAGATAGTTATTTGCAGTGGTTTTTTGAAGAACTGGTTGGAATCGAACCCATTTTCTCTTGAAAACTTTTGAATATACTTCACACCTCTACCACTTGAAAATATTTTTTCTGCCGCAGCTTTCCCAAAATAAGCTTATTACCTAAATATCAGTAAAGGATATATTGTTGAATTTAGGGCTTTAGTTTCCGCCATAAATAATAGCCAGACCCTGCACAGAGAAGGATCAAATAGAAACCATATTCTATGATCACTTGATATATGGATACTTTAATGAATAGGAATATTAAAGGCCACAAAAAATAAAGGCCAACAATAAAAATGCATAAAAAAATTAAAAATTTAGTATTCAAAATATAATACGTATTCCCAATAAATAATTTCCTAATTATTATTATGAACTATCCCATTAAGCCAGTCTAATTATAGAGAGTAGTATAAGGCAAAAAGTAGAAAAACCTTCGATAAATGGATATGAGTAGAAAAAAAATCCAAAATTTGGAGTTTTTTTTAATGGTTAACGCATAACTATCTTCTAACTTTATATATGTTTTTAAAGTTCACTAAGAATGGCATAATACTTTAATTACTGAAGTTACAGTTAATAAAGTTACTAAAAATATATTTAAGTATATGAGTGAATCAATCTACTTTAGTCTTTATCAAAAACCCCCAGATTATCATGTGCGAATATTTGAAAGTGTTGATTGGACTCTCGGTAATGGAGTGACCCTTGAAGTTAGCATAATTGGTAAAAGTCATCGAGTAATAAGCCGTAAAGGAAATGACTCCTTCACCGAATTCATTACCTGCTTCGATCATAATTTACCTCAGAATTCTTTGGAAACTAAATGTTTAAAACCGGGTATTATTCATCATCAAGAATATCGATATGGCGACCTAAAATACCAAGTTAATGTTAAAAATGTCTCCCAGGTTTTTAATACCATGGAGGATTTTACTGATTTTTTGGGCGATGTTTCTTTTTCAGATACTTTGACTCATGTATTTACTAGTATTTCGGAAAACTCTGGGATGTCGTTGCCTTTTACCGGTTTGGCCTTAAACGCGGGAACAAATACCTTCCATACTGTTCACACATATCCGGAAATCAATATTTCTATTATAAGTTCAACCAATATAGAACTGCCTAGTTTATCTATAGCATAATGATTAAACGTATTTTTAAAATTGCCCAAGCGGAGCTTAATGATTTAGTGCAGAAGAATAAATTTTTTAAAAATTATGTGCCACCTGATAAAACAAATAATTTCCAGGAACAAACGCAGTATAAAAATACTTATTCTCCTTCTAATCATTTAGCTCAATATTATGCTAATCTAGAAATACCTGCTGGGTCCGACCAGGTAACTATTAAGAATGCTTGGAAAAAACAATTAAAAAAATACCATCCAGATCTTCATTGCTCTGATCCGAAAAAACAAATGATAGCTGAAAATATTACACGTCAATTAAATGAAGCATATCGCATCTTGAATTCAGAATTTTTTAAAAAGTAATAGGAGATAATGATGTCTGATTTTGACAAAATAAAAAATTTTATAATGGATATGGGTTTCTCCATAAGTCATGAGGATACTAAGGAAGAGTTAATAGTTATAGATGATGATGAACGCGGAATTAAGAATCTGGTGATTGATTGTGAATCTCCTATTCTAATTCTTGAGCAAGTCGTCATACCAATGCCACCGAATGCTGCTGATTCCTGTAAACGTATTCTTCAAATCAATCGTACCTTGGTTCACGGGGCCTTTGTTCTTGATGAAGAGGGGACAACGCTACTATTCCGAGATACTCTGCAAACAGAAAATCTAGACCGAAATGAATTAGAAGGAAGCATCGATGCATTGAGTCTTGCATTGGCTGAATATGCAAGCGAACTGGTTTCGTTTGCAAATGGTTAAATAAAAAAATAATGGAGAGATAAAATGAGCGGACTATTTACAAGAATACTGCGGTTAGGTAAGGCGGAGGCCCATTCAGCAGTGGACAAGTTTGAAGACCCCATCAAAATGACTGAACAAGGGATACGTGAACTTAAAAAAGATTTGGAAGAATCGATGAAAAGTTTAGCCCAAGTTAAAAGTATTGTTATACGGATGAGAAACGATGCAGAAAATAAAAAAAAGCTTGCTGCGGACTATGAAAGTAAAGCGATGGCTTTATTGCAAAAAGCCGAGCAAGGCTCACTGGACATTTCTGAAGCAGAGAGGTTGGCAACGGATGTTCTTTCACGCAAAGAGGTTGCAGGAACAGAAGCCCTTCGGCTCAGTAAAGAGGTGACTTCCCAGGAAAAAATGGTCCTTCAATTACAACGAAATGTTGATAAACTAAGAACTACTGTTCAAAGTTACGAAAATGATCTGGTTACTCTACGTGCTCGTTCCAAAACAGCCGCTGCAACGAAAAAATTAAATGCACAAATTGCTCGAGTTGGATCCGATAGCACCATAGCTATGCTTGAAAAAATGCGAGACAAGGTCGAAGAAGATGAATCCTTGTCTCAAGCTTATGGTGAAATGGCTGATTCAGGGCAAAGTGTAGACGATCAAATTAATAAAGCTCTAGGTGAAGGTTCCGCAATGCCAGGTGTTTCCGACAGCCTTGCTGCACTTAAAGCCAAAATGAATATTAAGTAATAATGGTCTTCAATTTTTTTAAAAATAAAAAAGCAGAACTTCAAAAAGAAGAATTTCGTATTGAAGATCTCGTGCTTAGTAAACTTAAAGTCGGTTTCTTGGTTGATTACGATCTAAAAACCTATAGGGTCTCTGCATGTAATAAATATCAGTGGAATGAAGGTGGAGTTTCTGATGAATGGGAATTAACATCTGGCAGTGAAACATTTTTTTTAGAACGCTCTGAAGATGATGGTGAAGTTGAATGGAGTTTTTGCCATAAACTGCCTATCTCTAAGTTGGAAGGTGATATCGCTGATGAAATTGTACGCAACGAAGATCCGCCAGAAAGAGTCGTGTTACAAGGTGAAACATTCAATTATGAGGAAGACGATATCGGTGAGTTTTTTCGTGACGGTTCAGAGGAAGGGCTTAGTTTTGTTTCTTGGGACTATGTAGATAAACAGGAAAAAAATTTTTTAACCATTGAACAATGGGGCGAAACTAAATTTGATATGCAACTCGGGTTCGTGGTTGAAGAGTATCAATTTACCAACATCCTACCAGGTGAGTGATAGAACTCCATCAAGGTTTAAAACTAAAATTTTAATATAAATCCCAACTTCCCTGCCGGTAATACTTTAAAATATTGTGATTGAACTGAGTATTAGGTTCAATTTTTTTTTCTTTCTCGAACAGTCCCTTGCCAAAATATGCCATAGATATCATGGCATTCTGATTAAAAAAACGTGTCTCAATGTCTGGTAATTTTCGCGCTATTATTTCTTGTTTAAGCCGCTTAGCAGGCATTATTTTTTTTCGGATGCCCAGTATCCAACCCCACTGACCCATGCTTGGGACCGAGTTCTGGTAAGGTAAGGTTGAGAAGTTAGCTGCCTGCATTGTTTTTTTTATACAAAGAAAAGCCTCGGGAGAATATAAAGGGCTGGTACTTTGAGTGA
>CAJJDL010000041.1 GCA_905182935.1 uncultured Nitrospinaceae bacterium
GAAGTGAACCCGAAAATTTTTTTACCAAATCCGATTGAGAATTTTTCAACAATGACACCGCATTTTCGAGCAGCAAGGAAATGACCTAATTCGTGGATAAATATGAGGGCTGCTAACCCAGATATAAATGCAAATATTTTAAAACCAACGGCTAATGTGGCATCGAGAGATATGGATGATAATTCAATCATAGTAATTTGAAAACGTTATTAAGGATTGGGTGTGAAGTCCTGTATTTCTACTCCGGCAGGGACTTTGAAGTCAAAAATACTTTCAGCTATTTGTTCATTGATTCGGATATTCTTAAATTTAATCTGTGTCTTATTACCTAAATCATCATACACGGTGACCCCTATAATTTGGTAGTTATTTTTATTTGCTCTTAAAATTAGGCGGTTTAAATCACTTTTTGCTTCTTTTGGAGAGAGTGTGACCGTGTAAATGTTTTTACCAGTTATAACTTCAGTTACATTAAAAATATTCGTTAATATGCCTTCTCCTGCAAGAAATAAGGCAGGAGTGTTGGATGAATATACGCTTTCGACAGGCATTTTAGTGGCTTGTTTATCTTCTAATGAATAAAGCCATAAGTTTTTTTGATTACTGATAAGAACCTGTGGGTCCGGGTCGTTATATACCCATTTCATTTTTCCTGGTTTTTTAATCTGAACATTTCCTTGGGCGATTTCCGTTCTGTTTATCATGTTAACGAAGGACTTTTGTTCGAATTCTGCTTGAAATGTTCGGACGGACTGGTAATTTTTTTGAATTGCATTAACAATAGTTTGTTCGCTATTGATAGCTGAGGCAGGGTAATAAGGTCCTAGAATAAAAATAAATAATAATAAAAAAAAATTAGCTGATCTTTTCATAAGATATCTTAATTAGAGTGTCTGATTTCATGCCTTATTAGATGTTACGGTTCTACCATTTAAATTAAACTTATTTTCTATGATCATTGCAATAGCTTTTGGATAAAGATAATGCTCCTGTCTCAGTATTCGCTTAGAGAGAGATTCTTCACAGTCATTGTCATAAACAGGAACAGCGGTTTGTAGAATGATTGGTCCGCTATCAACGCCTGCATCCACAAAATGGACAGTGCACCCAGAAAATTTTACTCCATATTCGATAGCTTGTTTTTGAGCGTTTAAACCTGGGAAAGCTGGGAGTAATGAGGGGTGTATGTTTATGATTTTTCTAGAAAAATTTAATATAAATTCCTCTCCTAGAATACGCATATAGCCAGCAAGGCAAATAAGATCAATGGAAGCCACCTTTAGTTTGTCAATTAAAGCTTGATCGTATGACTTTCTATTTGAGTAGTTAGCAGGATCTATGAAAATTGTTTCTATTCCATGTTTTTCTGCTCGAACCATAGCTGGCGCATTCTTTGTATTACTGATTACTATGGAAAGATGCGCATCTAATTCTTTTCTCTCAATGCTATTTATTATGGCTTGTAAATTGGAACCATTTCCGGAAACGAGAACGGCTAATTTATATGGTTTTAATAACATCATAACACTCGGTATATTTTTCAGTCTCACTACTATAGATTTATTTTTTTAAATGCATAACGATTTTAGTATGTATTTAACAGAAAGATCATTTATGGCGATTAACTTATTAAATTAATTACTTTCACCACAGAAGCTAACAAAGTGCTTAATCTCTTAAAAGGTTTATTTAAAACGAGGATGTAGTTTTCTTCTATGATTTATCAATCTAAAGGATAATTATTATCACTAGTAGACATAATTCACTAAGTCGTCGTTTCTTTAAATGAGGGTTTATTTTATGGCGCTTAATTTTAGATAGTTTACTTAACTCCCGCTGATGCTAAAACTTTGAGAAGTCCTATATTTTGTGTGTGCCCTGATTTACTTGCACGAATGTGGCCTCGTATTGGTCTACCTAGGAGATAGAAGTCACCTAGCACATCGAGAATCTTATGCCGAGGAAACTCATTCTCAAACCGTAGTTCGGTATTTATTACTTTCCCATCCCCTAGCAGAATGAAGTTATCCAAGTTACCGCCAGAGGCAAATCCCATCTTCGTCAACTGAGCTACATCTTTCATGAACCCAAATGTGCGCGCAGGAGCGATTTCTTTTTTAAAATTTTTTTCATCTGTATATTCGAAAGTGTGATCCATTATTCCGATTGGAGGTGGGTATTCCATGTGGTAGCTCACTTTAAATGTGTCACATGGTTCAATGCTAATATAAGGTTCTCCTTTTTCTGAAGAACCAAATTCGTATTTTTTGTCGATGACAACCTCTTTGTAGGATCCGTCTTGTTCTTCGAATTCACCATCTTCTATTAGCTCGCAAAAGTCTTTGGCAGAGCCATCCATTACGGGAACTTCATCACCTATTTTGATGAGAAGGTTTGTGATTCGGTACATATGGAGAACCGCCATAATATGCTCTATAGTGGCGACGCTGGACCGTCCTTTTTGAAGAGTAGTGGAGTAATTGGTGGATATGATATTCTTTAAGCTCGCTGGAATAGTTTGTCCACTTGAAATATCACTAAATATAATACCGCTTCCTGGTGGCAGCGGTTGAAGAATAAGGCCGGCCTTAAGACCTTTATGTAGACCACTTCCATAAAGCACAACGCTTCTTTTTAATGTTTTTTCTGATAAATAACCATGCTTATCTAGTCGTACTTTGGTGTGCTTGTGTAGAGTTTTTGCATGTCTAATTTCTAGAGGAATTTGATTTAGTGAAATACTGTCTCGTGAGGAAGCTGTAGCAAGTATACGATCTAAAACAGAATGAAGCTCTCTGATGTTTTCTGGCCAGTTGTATTGGCACAATGAATCAAGCGCATCTGCTTCGAGTTGGGGAATATGCAGACCATCTTTTTGTGAATTTTTTTCAAGATGGTCATGGATTAAAATTGCAATGTTAGACGGATTTTCTCGAAGAGATGGTACTTGGATAGTTGCGTCATCAAATAATCTTAAAAGGTCAAAGTTGAACTGATTTTTTTTAGATAGTTCTTCTAGGCATTTTGAGCTTGAAATGTAGAGGCGTGAAGGTAGTGTATTTATTTCCCCATTCTCATCAGGGCGCAATGAATCAGCCAATTTTTTTTGCATCGTCTTAGTTAAAGAATCCACATTATCCAGAAATATAACTCGTGATGTATTTGCTGTTGATTTTTTTTTCGAGTGCATACTTGTGCTTGAGGGATTATTTTTTTTCTTTAAAAATAAAAAAGGTGCGATCTCATTCATTTGTCGTGAGGCGCAATTTAGTCTAAGAAAAGGAAGGTTATTTTTTGAACTTTTTTGGTGAATAGCCTGTGCAATA
>CAJJDL010000042.1 GCA_905182935.1 uncultured Nitrospinaceae bacterium
TGATTTGGACCTTCCTTTAGTATTATCCTTTGTGATAGTTGTGATTGTTTTCTAAAATGTTATGAAAATAATAAATGTATACTAACAGTAAATTTGAATAAATTTATAGTTCTTACTCTTATAAAATATATTAATTATTTGTTTTAGTGATGAACTTTAATTGTGGAATAAATTCAATCGATAACGTTTATGTAAATAATCTTAAGAAGAAATTTTCTGCATACCTGTTTGATTGGGATGTTTGTGTTTTTTAACCAAGATGAAGCGTTAGCAAGTGTTTTTGGTTGATTCAATTAGGAAATTCAGGCCGGATCCGAATATTTATCAACTGGTTGTCGATCAACTCGGCTGTGATCCTCAAGAGATATTGTTCTTTTCCTCAAACGCCTGGGACGTTTCCGGATCTACTACTTTTGGTTTTCGGGCCGTGTGGGCCAATCGTTTTGGCCAGGCTCCGTAACGTTTTCCAGGAAATCTCGTTCTTGAAATAAAAACACTTGATGCTGTCTTGCAATATTTTTCAGCTGATTGATGTTAAAAAGATTAAGATGCGGTCGAAAAAGTTCTGAAGCCGTGTCATTTGGATAGAATTGAGAAATCTTTTTTAAGCAGCTACACTAAAGTCTTTTAACTCAAAACCGTTGGTTGAGTTCTTAAACATGTCGCTAAGTAAAAAGTGTCTGCAATTACTTTTCTTTTAAGTTTTTTAATATAATCCCTATGATAAGTAAGTCAAAAGATAAAATCGCCTATCTATTGCTTTCACCAGCATTACTGGTGATGTTGATTAGTGGAGTAATTCCAATGTCTATGGTTCTTTATTTTTCAGTTCATGATTCTTTTGCTGGAAATAATTTTATCTGGGTAGGCATGAGTTGGTTTCAACAAGTATTAAGTTCTTCGGATTTTTACGGAGCTTTTTTTCGGAGTCTAGGATTCTCAGCTCTAATTATATCAATAGAAATTCCATTGGGTATTTATATTGCTCTTCGACTTCCCCAAAAAGGGTTTTTGTCTGATCTTTATATTGTGTTAATTTCTTTACCACTTCTGATACCGTCTATTGTTGTAGGACACATATGGAAATTTTTAACATTACCCGAAATAGGCTTGATAAGCTCCAGTATAGATTATTTGGGGGCAAATTATGACATGAACAACCCAATAATAGTCTGGATAACATTAGCTTTAATGGATAGTTGGCACTGGACTAGCCTTGTTATTCTACTTTGTTTTGCAGGACTAAAAAACATCCCAGAGGCATATTACCAAGCTGCATTAGTAGATGGAGCAAGGGGTTGGTCTGTTTTCAAAAATGTTCAGCTTCCAAAATTAAAATTAGTTTTATTAATCTCTATTTTATTACGATTTATTGATAGTTTCATTATCTATACAGAAGCATATGTTTTAACTCGAGGTGGGCCAGGGGTCAGTACCACTTTTCTGTCACATGAACTTGTCCAAACTGCAACCATTCAGTTTGATCTTGGAGAAGGTGGAGCCATGTCAGTCATTTATTCTTTGGTCGTTCTGTGTGTTTCTTGGGTGTTTTTCTCTCTAATTGTTAGGAAGAATAATGAGCAGTAAAAATAGGATATTTGTAGCACCTATAATTTATATTTTGTTCATATTGATCCCAATATATTGGTTATTGATAATGAGCTTTAAGACAAATACTGAAATTGGAGGCTCGATAACACTTTATCCACACCAGCCCACTCTTGATAATTATCTCTTTATTTTCAGCGATAAGAGTTGGTATATGGGCTACATTAACTCCATCTTTTACGTATTGATCAATGTAAGCCTTTCTTTAATTGTAGCAATTCCAGCTGCATATTCATTTTCTCGATATACTTTTTTTGGAGATAGGGTCCTTTTCTTTGGTTTCCTCACATTCAGAATGATGGCACCAGCAATTCTGTTGATACCTATGGTTCAAATATTTTCTATCTTAGGATTAATTGATACACACATTGCCGTAGCTTTAGCACATTGTTTTTTTAATGTTCCAATTGCTATATGGATACTAGAGGGATTCATTTCATCTGTTCCAAAAGAGATTGATGAAATGTCAAAAATTGATGGATATGGTTTTCTTAAATACTTTTATAAAATACTACTTCCTCAAATTTCACCAGGGATTGCTGTTACAGCATTTTTCTGTTTTTTATTTTCTTGGGTAGAAATTTTATTATCTAATGCGCTAACAGTGGTATATGCAAAGCCAATTGGCGCAATCATGACGAGGGTTGCCAGTGTTTTTATTGCCAATATTTCTATTCTATCTGCAGCAGGTATTTTGACATTAATACCTGGTGTCATTTTTGTGATTTTTGTTAAAAAACACCTCGCTAGAGGTTTTTCCATGGGAAGAGTCGGTTAATGGTTTATAGTGGATCCCAAAAATAAGACTGTATGTTATGGTATGTTTTGCAGAATGGAATACGGCAAGCCGGACGGGTAATTAGAATGGAAACTGGTTGATTTATTGAAACTATAGACATGAGAAAAGCATGTCATATCATTTTTGAGTTTCTGGTTTCAAATCATTTAATATTGGTAAAAGTGAGGCCAAATATTCTGCCAGCGCGTCCAAATCTTCTTCAAGCAGATGCTGGTAGCCCAGCTCAATAACTTCTCCCATCAAACCCTGTACATCGTCACCGTCTGGCTTCATTC
>CAJJDL010000043.1 GCA_905182935.1 uncultured Nitrospinaceae bacterium
ATCCATAGCCAGACCCTGATCTTTATAGTTAAATATTCTTGGGATTAGGATGAGATGTCCCGAACTGGATACTGGAAGAAATTCTGTTAATCCTTGAACAATTCCAAGGATTATAATTTGTAAATAGTCCATTTGTTAAGTGATGGGTTTTTGAGGGGCATAAAATTACTTATAAATTTTTTTTTGTTGATAGTTGGTAGGTTCATCCTTACTGCATATTAAAACACTATTAATATTTTTACTAGTAAACATGGTATGAATTTTTCGACTAATCTAAGGAGTACACACTATCTCAAAAATATTTAATTTGAATATTATTAGAAAAGTTACTGGTTCTTATTAAATTGCTGGGTCTTTGATTTTGTGATATCTTACGCCTGTTTTAGCACTTTGTGTTATACGGATGCGGTTCCTGCCTCCCAAGTTTTTTCTTCTTCTACTAATGAGGAAATTCTTTAGTATTATTTTTTTAAATTAATCGTTTAATTTTTTTTCTAGTTTCTTTGTCGTATTAAGATTTATGAAAAACTTTTCACGCATAGACCGTTTGCCACCATATACATTGGGTATTGTAAACGAACTTAAGCACAAAGCTAGACAAAGAGGAGAAGACATAATTGATTTTGGGTTGGGCAATCCTGACCAGCCAACACCCAAGCATATTATCGATAAATTGTGTGAAGCAGCGGTTAAAAATGGTAACCATCGATATTCTTTGTCCAGAGGAATATATAAATTACGATTGGCTATAACTGACTGGTATAAAAATCGATTTGATGTTGATCTCGATCCAGAAACGGAAGCTATCGCAACAATAGGTTCTAAGGAAGGTATTTCTCACCTAGCTCTAGCAATTACTTCTCCAGGTGATTCGATTCTTGTTCCTACTCCAACATATCCTATTCATACCTATGCGTTTATACTTGCTAATGCAGATGTGATTCAGGTTCCCATGAATAAGGATGTTGATTTTTTTGAAGTTTTACTCGATACGTTTAAAAGAAATTGGCCTCGCCCAAAAGTACTTATTATAAATTTCCCGGCTAACCCTACCACAGAGATTGTAGAGATTGATTTCTTTGAAAAAATCGTGGAATTTGCGAAAGAACATGAACTTATTGTGATTCATGACTTTGCATATGCTGACCTTGTATATGATGGATATAAGGCGCCTAGTTTTCTTCAAGTTCCTGGTGCTAAAGATATTGGTGTTGAGTTTTTTACTCTATCAAAAAGTTACAATATGCCTGGGTGGAGAGTTGGATTTGCTGTTGGTAATAAAGATATTATTTATGCGTTATCCAGGATCAAAAGCTATCAAGATTATGGAATGTTTCAACCGATTCAAATTGCAGCGACGGTTGCTCTTAATGGCCCTCAAGATTGTGTTGCTGAAATTAGAGAGACGTATCGGAGTCGAAGGAATACTCTTTGCGAAGGATTAAATCGTTTAGGTTGGTTTACGGATCTTCCTAAGGCTACGATGTTTGTTTGGGCTGAAATTCCAAGTAAATATAAGGATATGGGTTCTCTTGAGTTCTCAAAATTGCTTTTGGATAAATCCAAAGTTGCAGTTTCTCCTGGGATTGGTTTTGGTGAGGGAGGAGATCACTTTGTCCGTTTTTCTTTGGTTGAGAATGAGCATCGAATACGGCAGGCAGTTCGTGGAATTCGCGAGCTATTTTAGATTTAATAAATTTATTTCTTTAGTTTTTTTTGATTTATGAGTAGTTCGCTTCACTTATATATTATTTTATTAAGTTAGAAATATTGTTAGTATTAAGAATTAAATTATTTAATTATTATATCTTTGGATGTATATGATGCCGAGAATTAAAATTGGAATTATTGGATTTGGCACAATCGGCTCTGGTGTTGTTAAAATTCTGGAAACGAATGGTGATATTATTAAGAAACGTCTAGGGACAGAAATTGAAGTTATTAAAATAGCAGATCTTGATATATCAACAGATCGAGGTTTGAATGTTGATCAAAATATTTTAACGGCCGATGCACAGCAATTAGTCAATCACACTGAAATTGATATTGTAGTAGAACTGATAGGTGGTTATGAACCAGCGCGGTCTTTAATTCTTCAATCAATTAGTAATGGTAAACATGTTGTAACTGCTAATAAAGCTCTTCTGGCTATACATGGAGATGAGATTTTTTCTACGGCGGATCATAATCATGTGTCGATAGGTTTTGAAGCGTCTGTTGGTGGAGCAATTCCTGTTATTCGTTCGATTAGAGAATCTTTTGTTGCTAATAAAATCAGTAATATTGAAGGGATTGTTAATGGCACTGCCAATTATATTCTTAGTAAGATGTCCGATGAACATTGTAGCTTTGACTTAGCCCTTAAAGAAGCTCAGGAAAAGGGATTTGCGGAGGCTGACCCCACCTTCGATATTGAAGGAATAGATTCAGCTCACAAAATAGCTATTTTAACAAGGCTTGCCTATGGAACCCCTATAAATTTTGATGATATTAATACTCAAGGTATCTCGGGAATATCCTCTGAAGATATAGAATGTGCAAGAGAGTTTGGGTATCGCATTAAACTATTGGCCATATCGAAATTTAATGGAGAGTCTATTGATATTCGAGTTCATCCAGCAATGATCCCTCAGTCTCATCCGATGGCTAACGTTAATGGTGTTTTTAATGCTGTTCGGTTATGCGATGACTTAATGGAGGAAAATATTTTGGTTGGGCACGGAGCAGGCTCTTTGCCTACAGGCAGTGCAGTAGTGGCGGATATTGTGCAAATTGCGAGAGATATTCTATCTGGATCTAAAAATAGGGTGTCGTCTCAATCATTTCAAAATAATGAAATTAAATCGATCCCAATAATGAATATTAAAGACATTCATTCAGAATATTTTTTACGTTTTAGTGTTCTGGATAACCCTGGAGTACTGTCTAGAATATCGGGGATACTTGGTAGTTATTCGATTGGTATTCTTTCCGTTATCCAAAAGGGTCGTAGCGATCAAGGGAAGGGCGTCCCGCTAATAATGATGACGCACCGCTCTAATGAAAAAGATATTCAATCGGCCCTAAGGGAAATTGATGATCTAGATGTTACTTGTGAAAAATCTAACTTCATTCGAGTTGAGAAATAAAATGAAATTTAATGCTTGGTTTCAGTGTATCAATGGTTACTCCGGAAGACAATCACTCAGTGATATTATTTACAGATGCCCAGAATGCGATGAATTGTTAGAGGTTCAACATGACATGGAACAGCTTAAACTTTTAAGCCCTGATGAATGGAAAAATAAGTTTAAAGATAGAGTAGGTAGGCATGAATGGCCATATGGTAGCTCTGTGTGGGGTAAGAAAGAGTGGGTTTGCCCCAACTTGGATAATAAAAATATTGTATCAACTTTGGAAGGTGGAACTAATCTCTTTTGGGCTGAACGATTAGGAAGCCAACTTGGATTGAATGACCTATGGATAAAACAATGCGGAATGTCCCACACAGGTTCTTTTAAGGATCTTGGAATGACGGTTCTAGTTTCAATGGTTAAGCAAATGATTGCTGATGGGAAAAGTATTCGTGCTGTGGCCTGTGCTTCTACTGGAGATACTTCTGCGGCACTTGCTGCTTATTGTGCTGTTGCGGGAATTCCCGCTATCGTATTTCTGCCACGCGATAAAATTTCGCTAACGCAATTGATTCAACCAATCACACATGGAGTGCTTACTCTGTCGTTGGATACTGACTTTGATGGATGTATGAAGTTGGTTAAACAGGTTTGTGAAAAAAATAATATCTATTTAGCCAATTCGATGAATTCCCTACGCATCGAAGGTCAAAAAACTATTAGCTTTGAACTGGTAGAGCAGTTCAATTGGGAAGTGCCAGATTTTGTTATAGTCCCAGGAGGAAACTTAGGAAATGTTAGCGCAATTGGACGTGGCTTTGAAATGTTAAGAGAGTTAGGATTAATTAATAAGTTTCCACGACTTGTTTGTGCCCAAGCAGAACAAGCTAATCCATTGCATAGAAGCTATAAATCTGGATTTAAGGAGTTTGAGGCAATTCATGCAAAGCAAACTTTAGCATCCGCTATTCAGATAGGTGACCCTGTTAGTATTAAGAAAGCAATTAAAATTCTACAGGCCTTCGGTGGGATTGTTGAATCTGCTAATGAGTCAGAATTAGCTAATGCAGTTGGGAGAGCAAATCTCACAGGATTATTTTGTTGTCCGCATACAGGAGTTGCGTTGGCTGTCCTTGAAAAACTTGTTAAGAGTGGCGAAATTAAAAAAAATGATCGAGTTGTTGTAATATCAACTGCAAACGGATTAAAATTCACAGAATTTCTTCACAAATATCATACAGATAAGCTTGATGGTATTACTTCTGATTATGCCTATGCGCCAATAAATCTTCCTGCTGATTATGAGAAAGTTAAAGAAACTATTTTGAATGCTGTCGATTAGGAGGTATATGAATAAATATAAATATGTATATTTTATTTGTAAGTATATGGTGGTTATTTTTTTATCTACTTATATTTCGGTAAGTGCAGAAAATAATGATGCCAACCAAATCAATTTTAAAGAGGGTGAGTTTTCGATAGGGGATGTGTATTGCTCTGAGGAACAAAGTAACTCTGATTGGTGCGCAGATGAAATTCCACACAAAGTAAGACTTGAATCTTTTAGTATAGATAGATATGAGGTGACCAATTCGACTTATATGAAATGCTTTACTGAAGGCATTTGCAATCCTAACGA
>CAJJDL010000044.1 GCA_905182935.1 uncultured Nitrospinaceae bacterium
TAAGTTTGAGTAATATAAATTTAAGACTATGTTACTTGCAAATGGCGTCGAGCCTATTGGGCAAAAAGAGGCGATTCAAATAGAATTGGTTCAAGCTGTTAAAAAGGGACAGATTCAAGGGGTTACCAACCTATTGCTTGATGGTGCTGACCCTAATGGAAAAGATGCTCAAGGTGAGCGCCCTTTGCATGTAGCAGTCAGTAAGGGTAATTTGAGGATGGTAAAGCTACTGCTGATGAGTGGAGCTAACCCAAGTATTAAAGCTAAAGACTTTTTTGACCTACCTGTAAGCCCTTTGTGGATAGAGGGAAATAAATCCATAGGGACAGCTAAGTCAATATTAGGTAATTACAATCATAAAATATTTACGCTTTTATTAGAGGCAAGGGCTGATGTTACCCTAACCGATGTTTTAGGTCACACATGCATTGCATGTGTGCGCCGAAAGAGGAAACTTGCCTTGCGTGAAAGCCTTGTTAGATTCAGGTGCAAAAGTAATATCCTCCGACATTGAAAAGGCTAAGGGCAAAGAAGTTATCCGGTTGTTAAAAGAATTTATTTCCATGAACTAACAAGGGTTATTCATTCGTAGGACTCATGCTCGGGGGTGGGGGTCGAGAACAACAAAAAAACACTGTGTCAGTTTTGTGTCAATCTGATAGGCACTTCTTGGCATATAGTGACACAACGCGCAATGGGCGTCACAATAAGTGTAATTAAAACAATGGTTAGTAAATTGAAGAAGGATTAGAAGTCCGTTGCTCTATCCAACTGAGCTACAGGCGCCCATTACTTGAGACTAGTTAACTATATATAAAAACCGATGCGTTTCAATATACCTTGATTTAGGTTTAACCACTCATTTATTTGGAACGATTTTATAATTTTTTATATTATGATACAAAGTTTAGGAACGTCGCGGAATTCTTATGTCATCTACCATGTCTTGTATTTTTTTTGGTGGCGCAGCGGTCATTTGGCTAACTAGATTTGAAACAATAAAGTTAAATAGCATTCCTAAAGTTCCAATTCCCTCCGGTGAAATCCCAAACCACCAATTCGCAGAAGAATTAGCAGAGGGATTAATAAATTTAAAATAAATAATGTAGCTAGCCGTAAAGGCAAGCCCTGTTATCATTCCAGCAATAGCACCTTCCTTATTCATACGTTTTGAAAAAATTCCCATTAAAATAACTGGAAAAAAGGATGCCGCTGCAAGTCCGAAGGCAAATGCAACGACTTCAGCAACAAAACCAGGTGGATATATCCCAAAATATCCAGCAACTATAATCGCCATAGCTGCTGAAGCTCGAGCAAAAAATAGCTCTTGCTTATCAGTAATATCTTTAAAAACTATTTTTTTTAACAAATCGTGTGAAATAGATGTAGAGATAACAAGCAGCAACCCGGCAGCTGTGGAAAGTGCAGCGGCAAGTCCTCCAGCCGCGACCAAAGCAATAACCCAAGCCGGTAGACCAGATATTTCAGGGTTTGCCAGAACCATAATATCTCTATCTATATAAAGCTCATTTGAGTTTTTGGTCAGTGTATTCTTTACTTTTCTTTCTCCCTCGAGACCCCGTCCTTCAATAAAGTTAGGTTTCCCACTAAAGGCCTTCCCTGCAAAGTATTGAATTCTATGGTCTTGATTTTTATCAACCCAAGCAATTAGGCTCGTATTTTCCCAATTCTTGAACCATGCTGGTGTTTTTTTATACTCAGCATTTTGTACAGTATTGATTAGGTTTACTCTGGCAAATGCAGCAACCGCTGGAGCCGCCGTATATAATAAAGCAATAAATACCAAAGCATACCCAGCTGAAATGCGAGCATCACTAACTTTTGGAACTGTAAAAAATCTTACAATTACATGAGGAAGCCCAGCAGTACCTATCATTAAAGCAGCTGTAATGAAGAAAACATCTATGGTTGACTTACTTCCTTCTGTATAAGCTACAAATCCAAGGTCTATAGATAATTGATCTAACTTATCCAGAAGATAAACATTTGAACCATCAGCCAAAGTACTACCAAACCCCAGTTGAGGAATAGGGTTTCCCGTCATCAGCATGGATATGAAAATGGCCGGCACAAGAAATGCGAAAATTAAGACACAATACTGTGCGACTTGAGTATACGTAATGCCCTTCATACCGCCTAGTACAGCATAAAAAAACACAACCAACATGCCAACAAAAACACCCGTAGTAATCTCAACTTCCAAAAATCTAGAAAACACAATCCCAACACCCCTCATTTGGCCTGCCACATATGTAAATGAAACAAATAAAACACAGATAACAGCAACTACTCTAGCAATATCTGAATAATAACGATCACCAACAAAATCAGGAACTGTATATTTCCCAAATTTACGTAAATAAGGTGCCAAGAGCAATGCTAGAAGAACATAACCTCCAGTCCATCCGATAAGATAAACCGACCCATCACGGCCAACAAAAGAAATTATCCCCGCCATAGAAATAAACGAAGCTGCTGACATCCAATCTGCCGCTGTAGCCATTCCATTTGCAAGAGGGGAAACTCCACCTCCTGCAATATAAAACTCAGAAGTATTGCTAGCTCGGGACCTGACAGCAATCCAGATATAGACAGCAAATGATACGCCAACAAAAACAAAAGTTAATGTCTGAACATTCATAGATTTTATTTCAAAGATTTTTAATCAGACGACTAATTAGTAGCTAAAGGATGACCTTCCTAATTCTCATCAACATCATACTTGCGATCAAGATTTTTCATCTTATAGACATAGACAAATATAATAACTAAGAAAAAATAGATCGCCCCTTGTTGGGCCATCCAAAATCCTAATTTAAACCCAAAGAACCGGAAGTTATCTAAATAATCAACAAATAAGATAGACATTCCAAAAGAAACCAAAAACCATACTGATAAAAGCGATAGGACAATACGAATATTTTCCTTCCAGTAGGCATTCATTCGAGACGATTTAGAATTAATCATTTAATATGATAACAATGAGTTGATAAAAGATTAAAAAAACCTAGCAAAAGACAGGGGACTTTAACCGTCGATATTTATTTTATAAATATTATCCTAATAACTTTGCTAATATAAAATAAGTCACAGGGGACTTCAATTATATAATCAAGGGAAGGGTGGGATCTGTCTTAATTAAATTATCATTTCTAATTAGAAAAAATAAGAAAACTAGTGCGAAAGTGCACACAAATGACCCAAATAAAAAAAGGATTCAACTCATATGGAGCAAAGAAAATTAAGATCTAAAGTACAAATTAAAAAATTTCTTGAAGACAACAAGGAAATCATAAAACGGCTAGGAAGAAAAACCGGCGGGGCAGGGACATACACTCGCGAACCATGGATGACAGAAGCTAATCCAATGGATGACAGGTATGAAGAATTTCTTTATAAAGAATCAGACAGTTTGTAGCAATATGAGAACTGCCAAACTTAAATATTTTTCCCCGCATTAACTAATCTAATTTTTTCTCTTATTTTTATTTCCTTATAGAATTTGTGTTGACACTCATACGAACAATATTTAGCATGGCGTTGTCTTGGATGAAAAACCATTTTACAGACAATACACTCTTTGTCATAAAACCTAACCTTGTTTTTAATGACTATCTTAGGATCTCTCATTGTTTTTATGTAAGAGAGTGCTCGTTTTGTAGATTTTTGTTTAAGAAAATCTTTGGTGGCTTTAGTGAAGTTTCCACTGCCTTTCACAACCTTTTTCAAGTTTCCATTTCGATCATAAACCTTACAGTCATAAGCCATTTATCAGCCTTGTGTTGATTGGTTATTAATTAGACTACC
>CAJJDL010000045.1 GCA_905182935.1 uncultured Nitrospinaceae bacterium
TAATAAATTCCTTTTTCTTTTTATAATTAAGGAAAAACTAATGAGTAAAAAAAGAAATCATATTTCCACCTCAGAAAGTATGTTGGATGATTCGAGGTTCTTATTCAAACGCAAAGTATTTGTGCTGCTTGGCGGATTGGTATTATTTTTAGTCATTTTGTTCATGCCATTGCCCGAAGGAATGACTATTTCTGGGAAGCGACTTTTAGCAATTGTTGCTCTTATGGCTTGCTGGTGGATTGGAGAAGGTACAGCTATAGCAGTAACAGCCTTGCTCCCACTTGTTCTTTTCCCATTGATGGGAATTATGTCCAGCAAACAGGTTGCACCTAACTATGCAAATCATTTTGTATTTCTTTTTTTAGGTTGTTTTATGATTGCTTTGACTATGGAAAAGTGGGGGTTTCATAAACGTATAGCATTGTGGATTATTACTTTGGTGGGGACCGGACTAAACCGTATTGTTCTAGGTTTTATGACGGCAGCAGCATTTCTTTCTATGTGGATTTCAAACACTGCAACAACTATGATGCTTCTTCCTGTAGGGATGGCAGTAGTTAGGCAAATCGCTGAGGAATCTACATTAGATGGTAATAAAAACGAAACTACTAAGAAGCAAATTACAAAAAGCTTAGGCCTTATTCTTATGCTTGGTTTAGCATACTCAGCTAGTATTGGAGGAGTTGGTACGCTTATCGGTACAGCACCAAATATTGTTTTTGCCGGATTCTACAAAAATCTTTATCCCGGAAATGAAGAAATAAGTTTTGTGAAATGGATGATGATGGCAGTTCCAATTGTGATTCTTTTCATTCCAATCGTATGGATTTATCTTTGCCAGTTTGTGGCTCCTATTTCATTGGATCGAATCGCATTCGCTAAGGAAGGTAAAGATATAATTAAAAATGAACTGAAAGCTTTGGGTAAAATCACGCGACCTGAAAAAATGGTTGCCTATGTTTTTGTACTCACCGCTTTAATGTGGATTTTTCGTAAACCTCTTCCGTTAGGCTCGTTTATAATACCTGGATGGTCTAATCTTTTTTCCAATCCGGAAATGCTTCACGATTCGACGGTTGCTATGATAATGGGCATTTTATTAATGCTTCTTCCAATTGGACTTAAAAAAGGAGAAGTGAGCAACATTCAAGGTGAATATTTTCTTCTTGATTGGAATACAGTAGAAACGAGGATGCCTTGGGGAATTTTATTGTTATTTGGCGGTGGTTTTGCTCTTGCTTCTGGGTTTATTAAAACAGGTTTGACAGGGTGGGTGGGAGATCAAATGTCAGGCTTGTCAGTACTTCCTTTGTGGGCCGTTATCTTGGCTGTATGTTTAGTGGTTACTTTTTTAACCGAATTTACATCCAATACCGCGACATCCACTATGATTTTGCCATTGATGGGAGCAGCAGCAGTCGCAGCTAGTTTTCATCCGTTAATGTTTATGTTGCCGGCGACTCTTTCAGCATCGTTTGCATTTATGTTGCCTGTGGCGACTCCACCGAATGCCATAGTGTTTGGAAGTGGGTGGGTGACAATTCCTGAAATGACCCGCGCTGGATTTATCCTTAATCTCATTGGGGCAACTTTGATAACGTCACTTGCGCTATTACTTATTCAAAGTTTTATGTTGTGAGGTTAGTGATAAATATTTATTAGATGAACTTCGAATCTAAGCTGCTGGTTTCCATTTAAGCTTTGGGTTGCGTGCTGCGTTAATTTCGTCTAGGCGCGATGAGACAGGAATCATAGGGGCATCGTGAAAAATTTCTGGATTGGTTTCAGCTAACTTGGCAATCTCTTTCATAGCTGTGATGAATCCATCGATTGTTTCTTTTGATTCAGTTTCAGTTGGTTCGATCATCAATGCCCCTTTTACGATCAATGGAAAGTAAACTGTAGGTGGATGAAATCCATAATCGATAAGTATTTTAGCGATATCCATAGTGCTTACATTATTTTTAAGTTGGTGTTTATCGTTGAATACACACTCGTGTAAGCTGTGTCCGTCGTATGGAAGGTTAAAGTATTCTTTAAGTGAGGACTTAATATAATTAGCATTGAGAACAGCCATTTCCGAAACTTGTTTAATCCCTTCAGGGCCGAGGGATCTAATATATGTGTATGCCCTTACAAGAATCCCAAAATTACCGAAAAATGATTTCATTTTTCCTATGCTTTCAGGACGATCATAATTGAGTCGGTATTTACCATCGGTATGTTCTACTAAAGGCACTGGGAGAAATGGAGCTAGCTTATCAATGATTCCCACAGGGCCAGATCCAGGACCGCCTCCACCATGAGGTGTTGAGAATGTTTTGTGTAAATTAAAATGCAAAACGTCGACTCCCATAGTCTTTATCTTTGTTTTGCCCATTACTGCATTTAGGTTAGCTCCGTCACAATAGACCAACCCGCCCTTTTTATGAACAATTTCAGCAATTTTCAATATATCTGTTTCGAACATTCCTAATGTGTTCGGATTAGTCAACATTATTGCCGCAGTTTCTTCGTCCATGACAGACTCCAGTTTACCCGGATCTATAAGGCCGCGTTCGTCCGATTGTATTTGGATTACGCTGTAACCACATAAGTTTGCGGTGGCAGGATTGGTTCCATGGGCAGAGTCGGGCAGGATAATTTTTTTCCGTTGAACCCCTTGAGCCGCATGATAAGCATGGATCATAAGCATACCTGTTAGTTCCCCTTGTGCCCCAGCTGCTGGTTGAAGACTCACATGGTCCATGCCGCTTATTTCCTTAAGATATTCCTGCAATTCAAACATAAGCTGGATGCTACCCTGGGAAAGACTATCAGGTGTGTATGGGTGGTGTTGAGCAAATCCAGGAAGGGAGGCAACCTCGTTGTTAACTTTTGGATTATATTTCATTGTACAGGAGCCTAGCGGATAAAAATTGGTATCAATGCTAAAGTTCCACTGTGAAAGCCTTGTAAAATGACGAACAACGTCTAATTCGCTTAACTCAGGAAAATTTTCGATTGGATTACGAATTTCTGCTGCAGGAAGAGTCGCTTCCAGTGCAACTTCTGGGACGTCGTATTTTGGGAGTGAGAACGCAGTGCGACCAGGCGAACCCATTTCAAAAAGTAATGGTTCTTCGAAAACTAGGCCTTTCATGCCTATTGAGGAAGTAGTTGGTTTTTGACGGGTAGGCTTATTCATTTATGGGTCCTTAAAAGTATATTTTTAGTTAGATCGTCGAATTATTAAA
>CAJJDL010000046.1 GCA_905182935.1 uncultured Nitrospinaceae bacterium
ATAGTTGTTCCCCGGCCTTCTGATAAAAGGGTACCTTCAATGAAGCACATTCCAGGGTAAACTGTAGCAGTTGATAAAGTCGGCATATTAGGTGAAGGGAGAACCCACGGTAGTCCAGTTTGATCATACCACATGAAGCGCTCCCATCCCACCATAGGGACTACTTTCAAATCGCATTTAATATCAAAGTGTTCTTTGAATAATATTGCTAGTTCTCCTACTGTCATACCGTGGCGATTAGGAATGGGATACTGCCCGACAAAAGATCTAAATTCCTTTTTGACTAGGTTACCCTCAACTGTAACCCCATTAATTGGGTTGGGACGATCACAGACAATCATTCGAGTGTTTGACTCACCGCAGGTTTTCATGCAATTTGCCAAAGTATAAATAAAGGTGTAGTAACGTGAACCTACATCTTGAATGTCAAAAATCAGATTATCTACGCCTTCTAAATTTTTTTTAGAGGGAACTAGTGACGAGTCATTAGTTCCGTAAAGACTTCGGACTTTAAGACCAGAACATGGATCTACTTCATCGGTGATGAGTGCCATGTCTTGTTCTACTCCATAAAGTCCATGCTCAGGAGCTAACAGAAGTTTTAGTTTGTATAGGTCATTTTTATAAAACTGACTGACTGAAGAGAGGCCATTACTGGTTAGACTCGTCTGGTTGATCACAAGGCCTAATGTGCTTCCACAAAGATACTTCTCAGGTTCGGCTAATAGACGATCAAGGCCAAGAGAAACTTGTTTCATTTAGATGGGCTCCGTTTAATTTGATCCATCCTTATTCAAGAATATAGTGCCATTTTTTTACGGATTTTTTATAAAAATAATTTTATATCTCAAGAAGGATACTCCATATTATAACTCTATGGTATGCAACTAGGTTTCTAAGTTTAGTGAAAAGATTAGTTACTTTATAACCATCATTAATCCAAGTTTTAGATTTTAAATACCGATGTAGGTTTGTTAAACAAAAAAACCCCGACCCTTAAGGTCGGGGTTTGATGTGCTTAGTTGAGCTGGGTAACCTTACATCATACCTGGCATTCCACCCATTCCACCCATTCCACCCATTCCACCCATTCCACCACCACCACCTGGAGGTCCATGGTCATGTTTATCTTCCTCAGGAATATCGGTGATCATAGCTTCTGTGGTTAAGAGTAGACCGGAAATACTTGCCGCATTTTGTAGTGCAGTGCGACACACCTTGGCAGGATCAATGATTCCAGCTTTGATCATATCAACGTAAGTACCATTTTTCGCATCATAACCCATATCACCTTTAAGAGTTTTTACATGTTCAACGATAACGGTACCTTCTTCACCTGCATTCTTAGCAATTTGGCGCATTGGCTCCTCAATCGACCTTCTGATGATTTTCACACCAAGAAGAAAGTCATGGGCACCCTTGATCTTATCTAAAACATGAGCTGCTCTTAAGATAGCTACACCACCTCCTGGAATAATACCTTCCTCAACTGCTGCACGTGTAGCATGCAGGGCATCTTCTACGCGAGCTTTTTTCTCTTTCATCTCAGTTTCAGTAGCTGCTCCAACTTTGATAATAGCAACACCACCGACTAGCTTTGCGAGTCTTTCTTGTAATTTTTCGCGGTCGTAATCGGAAGTAGTCTCATCAATCTGGTTACGAATCTGTTTGACTCGGCCTTGAATGTCAGAAGCTTTTCCTTTGCCATCTACAATGACGGTATTTTCCTTGTCAACTGTGATTCGCTTAGCCGTACCAAGGTCTTTGATGTCAACATTCTCTAATTTAACACCAATATCTTCTGTGATAACAGTTCCGCCAGTAAGAATAGCAATATCATTTAGCATTTCTTTTCTACGGTCACCAAAACCAGGTGCTTTAATCGCACAAACGTTTAAAGTTCCTCTTAATTTATTTACAACTAGAGTAGCTAACGCTTCGCCATCAACATCCTCAGCAATTATAACCAGTGGCTTGCCACCCTTTGCAACTTTCTCTAACAATGGGAGCATGTCCTTCATGTTGGAGATTTTTTTCTCGTGTAGCAGGATATATGCATCTTCCATAACCGCTTCCATACGTTCTGCATCTGTAACAAAATAAGGAGATAGGTAACCACGATCAAACTGCATACCTTCTACAATTTCTAGAGAGGTATCCATACTTTTTGCTTCTTCAACTGTGATAACACCATCTTTTCCTACCTTGTCCATTGCTTCGGATATGATTTCACCGATTGCAATGTCATGGTTAGCAGAGATTGTACCTATCTGAGCTATTTCTTTTTTATTTTTGGTTGGTTTAGCAATTCTTTGGATTTCTGGTATTAACGCGCTGACAGCTGCTTCGATACCGCGCTTGATATCCATAGGATTTGCTCCAGCCGTCACATTCTTCATTCCTTCACGAAAAATAGCCTGGGCCAAAACAGTTGCTGTTGTTGTTCCATCACCAGCGTTGTCACTAGTTTTACTAGCAACCTCATTAACCATTTGTGCACCCATATTTTCAAATGGGCAAGCTAATTCGATTTCTTTTGCTACAGTCACACCATCCTTAGTAATAGTGGGTGAACCAAATTTTTTATCGATTACCACATTACGACCTTTAGGTCATAGTGTTAGTTTAACGGTGTCAG
>CAJJDL010000047.1 GCA_905182935.1 uncultured Nitrospinaceae bacterium
TATAGTCCGAAACACCTCTACTGGATGTCAACTTGCTATTAATCGCTGGCTTTTTAATTCTTGGGGTAAAAAATATCCATGGGAAAAAGACCAAAAGGCCAATATGGAAATTGTTAATAACATGAATTGCCCATGGTTCAACCCTAGGATTGTTTTAGAAGGTGGAGCTATTGATGTAAATGGGAAGGGAGTCTGTTTAACGACAACATCATGTTTACTCAATAAAAACCGTAATAATTATTTAAAAATAAACGAGGTAGAGGACTATTTAAAAAACTTTTTAGGCGTGGAAATTATTATCTGGTTGGATGGATCACTTAAAGGAGATGATACTGATGGTCACATTGACAACCTTGCTAGATTTGTTAATTCTAAAACCATAGTTTACACAACAGAGCAAAATAAGAATGGCGCTAATTATGCAAATTTAAAATCAATACCTAAAGTACTTAAAGAGGCTAAAAATATCAACGGAAAGCCTTTTAATATAATTCCATTACCTATACCTAATACAATTAAGCATAAAAATTCATATCTACCAGCAAGCTATGCAAATTTCTACATTAGTAACTCTTCTGTTTTAGTACCAGCATTCAATGATCCAAATGACGAAACTGCAAAAAATATTTTAAAATCATGTTTCCCTACAAGAAAAATAACCCTTATTGATTCACGAATTCTAGTAAGAGGGCAAGGTGGTCTTCACTGCATAACACAACAACAGCCAGCACACTCCTACATTTAAAAACCAACAATATTTATATATCCAAATGAGTAAGAATATTAAGGCGAAGTAGAAATCAAATAGCGGCTAATAAATAAATTTAAAAAAGCATCAACTATTGGCTAAAGAACTTGGGTTTTTTTCTGAGGAAGGAACTATAGAAGCATGGTTCAAATTAAGTATCTCTTTTTCTAAATTTTCTATCTGTCTATTTTTCAAGCGTAATTGTTTTTTAAATTTAAGCCTAGTAAATAGCTCAAAAAACCAAGCCATCAGAAACCCAAACCCAAAAGAACCTGCGATAAGAACCATTGCTGGAATCTTTATAGAACGATCACTAGAATAACCATCAAAAAAATAAACTTCAACGGTATGCATATTTTTTGCAGAAAACAACGAAACTAAAATAATAAGAACTATAAAAAACATGTACTTTAAGGTTGGCATACTTTTGCAGAAAAAAAGTTTACAAAGAAAATCTAATTGTCATCCTCTTCATCTTCCTCCTCTTCATCTTCCTCCTCTTCATCCTCATCTTCCTCGCTACCTTTATCAACAGAAGTTTCAGATAACACTTCGGGTTCTTTAACAAGAGATTCCGAAGTTTCAGATAGTACTTCAGACTCTATAGAGTCTGATGATTCTAATATATTACCTTGAGAAGGTTCGGAGATTGGTTCTACGGCATGCGATTCATTACCGAGAATTGGTTTAGGCAATGCCTCAACGATCGGTAAAGATATCAAGTCAGGTGCTTGCTCTATTATTACTTCTCCTGTCGAGGGTTGTGAAGATAGCACTAAGCCTTCACGGTTAATGGTAGGATCAAACTCACCTAATAAAGCCTGAATACTATTAATTACTTCACTAGATTTTTCTTTTACTTTAGGACTACCACTTAACTCCATAGACTGAATAGCAACCAAAGCACGTTTAAGCTCTATAACAGCTTGCCTACTTTTACTATTTTCTATTTTTTCTTTTATGTTATTAATATCTACATTCACTTGGCTTAAGCCATCTCTAATTTCTTTTCTAAGCGGTGCCACCGTTTCTTCAAGGGTATTTAAAACAGAGTCAACACCTCCAACACGTTTATCTAGATCCCGGATAAAAAATAAAATAAATATAATAGCTAAAGCAGCCAACCCAAATCCTAAATATGCAACTGCCTTAGTTAAATTCATTTCCTCTGAGATTTTTTCAACTGGAGGAACAGGTCTACTAAACTCTAATTTTTCATCAAAAGTATCTTTAGAATTACCTTGTTCATAGTAATCTGCGGAATCTTTAGACTCTTCATTATTACTTACATCCTCCGGTACTTCAGAAGGCGAGTTTTCTTTATCCTGATCGCTGCTCATGATTCCTCCAATAAATCCTAAATTTTCAGTATTTAAATATATCTATTTTCTAGCAATGCTTAATAATAAGCCAATACTTACAATAAAAATCTAAAAGTAGTTGGGGTTTTTTCGATAATAAATTAAAATTATAGAGACCAATTTACCAATCACAATAATATACTTTAAACTAAGAGACTCTAGAAAAAAAATCAATTATATAACTATATTATGAAAGGATCTAGACAAAATGAAGCCTGATATTACAAGCGCGGAACGTAATTTGTCAAGAAAAATAAGGACTGGATTAATCCAGATGACTTTCTTAATATCGCTATTAAATCCTCAGTTTATAAGCGCAGAACAAAGCCTAGTTACTACGTATAAGCACTTACAATCAATCCCCGACGAAGAACTAGTAATCATTGATACCAGATCTAAACTTAAATATCTTCTCGGCCATATTCCAAACGCACTACATATTGGCAATTGGGAGAATTACACACATACAGTTAAAGGGGTTCGAGGCTTATTAAAAACTGAACCGGATTTTATAGTAAATAAATTAAAACCCTATGGAATTGATAAAAATAAAACAATTATTTTTTATGGGGAACCAACTGATCCATGGAGAGAAGATGGACGGTTTTTCTGGATGTTTGAAAGATTGGGTTTCAATAAAATACTCATACTAGAGGGAGGGGTGGCCAGTTGGCAAAGTTCGGGAGGCAACCTGGAGTTTGGCAGTAATAGGCAAACAGAAAATTCATCTTTAACACAAAAAGATATCACCTTAAACCCCCTGGTATCGGCCGATCAAAAATGGATATCCAAGAGGCTTAAATCCGATGAGATCGTTATTATTGATAATAGGACAAGAGCAGAATACGACGGGAAAATACCTTACGGCTCTCCCCGCGGCGGACACATACCATCAGCAATTCATATTCACTGGCCAGAATTTTTTTCAACCAACGGATACCTTAAAAATAAAAAGGAGTTATCAAATATATTGAACAAATATGATATAAATCATGAAAAAGAAATCGTTGTATATTGCACTGGTGGGATTAGATCTGCAATGGCTTATTTTGTTCTAAGAACCCTTGACTACAAAGTCCGAAACTACGATGGTTCATGGTGGGATTGGAGTCAAAATTTAAAACTTTCCATAGAATAATTCCTGATACGATATATAGCACTAAAATAATTTATGATCAATTATACACCTATCGCGCATACTGAAGAAATTCCCATTGGGGAAAGGAAGAGAATAGAAATAAATGGCCTAAGAATTACCATTTTCAATATAGACCATGAATACTATGCTATAAAAGATACTTGCCCTCACAAGGCTACAGCACCCTTATTGAGAGGAAAGCTAGACGGCCTGGGCATAAAATGTCCTAACCATGGTTACCGTTTTGACCTTAAAACAGGCGAATGTAATATCGACTCAATCTATAATACGAGAGTTTTTGACGTTAAGGTGGAGAATAATAAAGTTCTGATAAATCTAGACTAATACTTTTGTAGATCGCTAACCAATCATAAAAATACATTGCCCTCGTAGCTCATCAGGATAGAGCATCAGATTCCTAATCTGGGGGTAACAGGTTCGAGTCCTGTCGAGGGCATTATTTAACTTATTATGATTAAAAAACTTATAGCATTATCAATTGTTTTGGGGTTGCCAAAAGGGTTGCCAAGACATAGCCATAAAAATCTAACGCCCTCCTCTTTCCCATATAATTTTGTTCCCTCAAATACACAGTTACATGAATAAAATAATAATATTTTTATCTATAACTACCGTTTTAGTATATTTATTAATAATGCAGACTCCGACATCCCGCCTAGGATCAGGGTTTATAATCAATACAGGAGCGCATGTTTTCACTTACTACAACCTAGTTAAAGAAGCAAAAACCATAAAGGTAATGTTCCCTAACGAGGACGACATAGAAGCTAATATAATATATAAAGATATTATTAATAACTATACAATTTTAAAGCTAAAAAAAATACCAACAATAAAAACACAGCCCTTTATTTTTTCTAATAATGATTTGCATCAAGAGGGTGAAACCGTTTACACAATTGGCTACCCATGGACGAATACCATGGAAGACAAGCATATTTTAATAAATGGTAAAACTTCCCTAAATTCAAAGAATAATTTAATTGATATAAACCTGGAAATAACTCCTGTTAATAGTGGAGGTCCTTTACTAAACTCAAGAAATGAATTAGTTGGGATGGTGCTTTTTAAAAATACCCACCTGAAAGAATCTCATATAAAATCATTTATTCCATTATCAATCTTAATAAATGGAATAAAAGCATTAAAAACACCAGAACTGTCTTACACAAAGGCAAACAATTACACAAAAACGTCCCAAATGATTCCTAAAAATAATGTGGTTTTAATTGAAGCTTTTTGATAGATATTCTTG
>CAJJDL010000048.1 GCA_905182935.1 uncultured Nitrospinaceae bacterium
TGACTGAGTTTGAGCAGGGCATATCGCCTTTTGGATGCTTTGATATGGCTGGCAATGTATGGGAATGGTGTGTTCAGCTTTACTCTAAAGGGCATACGACTCAACGGGTTGTTCGTGGCGGATCCTGGCTAAACTATATGGTGCACTCTAAATGTGCCTATCGAAATACCTTTAATCCAGATGAGCGTTATCCTGCCACTGGATTTCGTTGTGTATCATTAGAACATACCGAAGTCGATGATGATGACGACGAAGATGAGTAATGAAAAATAGTAGTATTTTGAAATGTTTTCTTATTTAATTAGAGGTTCTATTTGACTCGAGAATTAGATCAGTTTTATATGAAGCTTGCTATCGATCTTGCTCTTAAAGGTGAGGGACAAACCAGTCCCAATCCACTTGTTGGTGCGGTAGTTATAAAGTCTGGCAAAGTTATTGCTAAGGGTTACCATAAAAAGGCAGGGCTTCCTCATGCTGAAACTATTGCATTACGTAAAGCGGGAAAACAGTCGATTGGAGCAGACCTGTTTGTGAACCTTGAACCTTGTTGTCATCATGGGAGAACACCACCGTGCGTAGAAGCTATCATTGAAGCTAGAATTAAAAGGGTTGTGATTGGAGTCAGTGATCCCAATAATCTTGTTAATAGGAAAAGCATCCGTCTTCTTAGAAAAAAAGGTATCGATGTAGTGACAGGAGTTCTAAAAAAAGACTGTGAAAGATTAAATGAGTCGTTTTTTAAGTATATCAGGACAGGTCGTCCATTTGTAACTCTTAAAAGTGCATTATCTTTAGACGGAAAAATTGCAACGCGAATGGGCGATTCTAAATGGATCACTGGACCTAAAGCCAGAAATTATGCACATCAACTTAGAGGGAGGGTTGATGCGGTTCTTGTTGGTTCTGGAACAGTAGTTGCTGATGATCCTCGTTTGACCATGAGATTGAAAAACAGCAACCTGTGTAATCCAATTCGTATTATTGTGGCGGGCAAAAAAAACATTCCCATCTCATCTAAAGTTTTTAATAACGCTCATAAGGAGCGAGTTATTTATGCTACAACTAACACCTTTTCACCTATCCGAAAAGCTAAGTTAGAGAAAATAGGAGTGGAAGTCCTCTTTGTAAAACATAAAAGAGAGAAGGTGAATCTTTCCTCACTAATGGAAGAACTAGGTAGAAGAGAAATCATTTCCGTCATGATAGAAGGGGGGGCGGAAATTAGCGGGAGTATTTTTAAGGAAAAACTGATCGACAGAGTTGTTTATTTTATAGCACCCAAAATTATTGGTGGTAGAAGCTCTCCCACCCCCGTAGGTGGAGAAGGTATTGACGAACTAAAAGATTTTATGAAAATTAAAAATATGTCAATTAATAAATTAGGAGAGGACCTAGTGGTTGAAGGAAATATACATTAAGGAGATCTATGTTTAGCGGTATCATTAGTAATATAGGAACAGTTCATCAGATTGTTCGAAAAAATGAAGGTGCCATTTTAACGGTTCATGGCGGAGAAGGTTTTAGGATGTTTGAACCTGGAGAAAGTATTGCTGTCAATGGCGTTTGTCTTACAGTCCGAGATAGCTCGGAAGATACTTTTACACTAGACTTGAGCACTGAAACTCTCAGCCGAACTTGTTTTCAAAATATACGAGAAAAAATACCTGTTAATCTTGAACGTTCTCTGAGACCTTCTGATAAAATTAGCGGTCACTTTGTCACAGGTCATGTGGATTGTGTCGGGCATATAACTTCTATTGAACATAAGAGTGGTGAAATACTATTTCACTTTGAATACCCTCTCGAATATACTCCATACGTCATCGAAAAAGGTTCTATTGCAATTGATGGTATTAGCTTGACCGCTTTTGGGTGCGTTGACAATGGATTTTCAGTGTCTATTGTCCCATTCACATTTTCTCATACAAACCTTGCTTTTAAAGAAATGAAGGATGCTGTTAACATTGAATATGATATGATTGGCAAATATATATACAAGGCTTGTAAGACGATTCTATCGTCTTATGACGGTAATGAAAAAATATCTTTAGAAAAACTTCAACAGAAGGGAATTCTGAAAAAGTGAGCAAACGTGAGGAAACTTCAAAGAAAAAATTTAGTTCTATTGAAGATGCGATGGATGATGTTCGTCAAGGTAAAATGATTGTTATTGTTGATGACGAAGACCGAGAAAATGAGGGAGATTTAATGATTGCCTCTGAAAAGGTCACTCCCGAAGCTATCAACTTCATGGCTAAATATGGTCGCGGTCTGATATGTCTCGCTTTAACTGAGCAGAGAACCCGTGAATTAGGATTGTCTATGATGGTTGAGAATAACGAGTCAGCTTTTGAAACTCCTTTTACGGTTTCTATTGACGCAAGAAATGGTATCACTACCGGGATTTCCGCTAGCGATAGGTCCAAAACTATTCAAACTGCAATAAACCCTCATACCTCGAAGAGTGATCTTGTCAAACCAGGTCATATATTCCCTCTTAGGGCGCGTAAGGGTGGTGTTCTTGTTCGCATGGGGCAAACCGAAGCATCAGTAGATATAGCTCGAATGTCGGGCCTGTGCCCCTCAGGAGTTATTTGTGAAATCATGGATGATGATGGAACTATGGCGCGCTTGCCAAGTCTTATAGAGTTTACTCGTACACATAATTTAAAAATGATTACAACAAAAGATCTTGCTGAATATCGTTTGCAGCAGGAAACGCTTATTGAAGAGATCGTATCAACCAATCTGCCTACTGAATTTGGCATTTTTAATTCAGTGACTTTTCGAAATATATTAGATGATCAAATTTATATTGCTTTAATTAAAGGGGAAATTAACCCAGAAATACCGACATTAACGCGTGTCCATTCACAATGCTTGACAGGAGATGTGTTTGGTTCTTTTCGTTGTGATTGTGGAGAGCAATTAAAAAAGTCTATGGAGATGATCGCAGCTAATGGGACAGGCGTATTACTTTATCTATATCAAGAAGGCAGAGGAATTGGAATCATTAATAAATTAAAAGCCTATGCACTACAGGATGAAGGTCAAGACACAGTCGAAGCTAATGCATCGTTAGGGTTCAAGCCTGATCTTAGAGAGTATGGAGTTGGCGCACAGATTCTAAAAAAAATAGGATTAGGGAAGCTTCGATTATTGACCAACAATCCTAGAAAAATAGTGGGCTTGGAAGGGTACGGTTTGCAGGTAGTCGAACGTGTTTCAATCGAAATTAATCCCAAGAAAGATAATATTAAATATCTACGTACTAAGAAAAAGAAACTAGGTCATATAATTAAAAATATTTCATGAAATAGGTTTCTTAATAATGTCTAAATTCATAGAAGGAAATCTGGATGCTACTGGTTTGAAGGTTGGAATCGTGGTTAGTCGGTTTAATATTTTTATTACAGAGCATTTGTTGACAGGTGCTATCAATGAATTGATAAGTCATGGGATTAATGAGGATGATATCGAGGTAATTCGAGTTCCTGGTGCTTTCGAGATTCCCTTAGCAGCAAAAAAAATTTGTTCAAGAGGGAAAGATGTCATTATTTGCTTAGGAGCAGTGATTCGAGGAGACACTCCTCATTTTGATTATGTAGCCACTGAAGCTGCTCGAGGGGTAGCAGCAGTTTCTATAGAAACTGCTATTCCAATTATGTTTGGTGTACTCACCTCGGATAATATAGAGCAGGCGGAAGATAGAGCCGGTGGAAAGGCTGGTAATAAAGGTGCCGACGCAGCTCTTGCTGCTATAGAGATAGCAACGCTTTATAAAAAACTTTAAATAATTAAACACTTATGGGTAAAAGAAGGTCTTCAAGAGAGTTGACACTCAAGTTTCTTTATCAGTCGGAAATGAATAAAGGGAATATTGAGGAACAGATGAAAATTTTTATAGAGAGAAACTCTTCACATGGAGAAGTGGAAGATTTCATGGAAAGTTTGGTGAAGTCGATCTATAAAGAAATGGAAGAGATTGATAAAATTATTCAGGAATGCAGTGATAACTGGATTCTCGAGCGTATGACCGTGATCGATCGAAATATTTTACGGATGGGAACATGTGAATTACTCTTTGACTTTCTAACTCCACCTAAGGTTGTTATTAATGAAGCTATTGATATAGCCAAAAAATACGGTAACGAAGACTCTCCTGAGTTTATCAATGGAATTTTGGATAAAATTCATAAGAAGATTGGGCATAAAGGAATTCTTCCCTTACCAATTTAGACATCTATTTCTCCTGACTGATAGGGGGGTATGAAATTCATAATTTTTTCTGACGTTCATAGTAATCTTGAGGCAATACAGGCATTTAGTCATGTCATTAGATCTATTGAACATGACAAGAAAGCGTACCTTGGTGATCTAGTGGGGTATAACACCGACCCTAATTCTGTTATTAAATGGATACGTGAAGAAACGGACATTACTTTAGCAGGAAACCATGACTATTGCGTTGTTAATCGGTCAGACTCAAGTGATTTAAATCCCGCCGCCTATCAAGCATGTGCTTGGACTCGAGGTAGACTTACAAAAAATAATAGTGAATTTTTAGCTAATTTACCTTTTCAAAAAGTGGAGAATAATATTTATTGGGTTCATTCATCACCATTTGAACCAATGAAGTGGCACTATATTTTAACTACAAAACATGCAGAAAAAAACTTTGACTATTTCAAGCAAGATATTTGCTTTTTAGGTCACTCTCATATACCTGGAGTTTTTGAAAAAAATAAAAATAATAAAATCTATTCATACACTACTTCTAGAATAAAACTTAATCCAGAATCACGTTATATTATTAATGTTGGAAGCTTAGGACAACCAAGAGATGGGAATCGAGACCCAGTGTTTACTTTTTATGACTCTACAAGGCGCATAGTCGAATTTCATCGCTTTACCTACGACTTTTCCACAACTCAAGAAAAAATAAGAGCCTGTGGTCTCCCTTACGCACTTGCAGATCGTTTGAATATTGGAAGGTAACACTAATAAAATCAATTACTAACGTGGTTGACCCAATATCTTTAAAGTGATAGCATTAAAAATAGCAATAAAACAACCTAGTTAAGAGGGTTTTGCAGCCCATTTAGCATTGTATATCAGTTGATAATCAATAGATTAAATAAGTTAAAGACGATTTTATGCGACTTTCCCCTCCAAAATTTTTAATAGTAAGTTATCTATTGTCTTTTTTTCTATTAGTTTGTCTATTCTCTGGAAAAGTAGTTTTTGGATCTTCTTCACCCGCATCCATTGATTATGAAAAAGCTCGTGTGTCCTATCACAGCCTTATTCAGTCAACAAAAAGAATGCAGATAAGGGATAAATGGATTCCAGTAATTCAACAATTCAAATTAATTTATAAGAAGCATTTTCCTAGTAGAGAGGCCTATAAAGCTGCATTTACAGTCGGGGATTTATACGAAAAACTTTAT
>CAJJDL010000049.1 GCA_905182935.1 uncultured Nitrospinaceae bacterium
TTGTTATTTTTATACAGCGGTAATTTTCAACCCGGTTGACGTAGCAGATAATATGAAAAAACATGGAGGTTTTGTGCCGGGAATTCGACCAGGTCCTAAGACATCGACGTATATTGATGAAATCTTGTCAAAGATAACTTTTTATGGAGCTATCTATCTATCGTTGGTCTGTATATTACCGGACTATTTAATAAGGTATGTGAATATTCCATTTTATTTTGGTGGTACCAGTCTATTGATTATTGTGGGAGTATCATTGGACACAATGCAGCAGTTAGAGTCGCATATGGTAATGAGAAATTATGACGGCTTTATGAAAAAAGGTAAGCTAAAGGGGCGTCAAAGTTAATTTATGAGACTTATCCTGCTCGGTCCGCCGGGTGCGGGAAAAGGAACTCAGGCTAAAATGTTAAACAAAAAATTTGATAGGCCGCAAATTTCGACAGGAAATATTTTAAGAAAATCAATTCAGGAGGGCACCGAGCTTGGGTGTCAGGCAAAAGTATTAATGAATGAAGGGAAGTTGGTTCAAGACGAAATTGTTATAAGTTTGATAAGAGAGAGAATTGTAGAGGAAGACTGTCGAGGTGGATTTATTTTAGATGGTTTTCCTAGGACCATAAATCAAGCAGAAAAGCTGACAGAAACATTAAATAATATGAATTTATCGATAGACACAGTAATTGATTTTGAAGTGAGTACCGAGGAGTTATTGCATCGACTTACTGGGCGGAGCACCTGCTCAGGATGCGGTGCGATGTTTCATATAGCATCTTGTCCTCCTCTTAAGGAAGGTATCTGTGATAGTTGTGGAGAAGCGCTCTATCAACGTGAAGATGATAACAAAGAGACAATTAAGAAACGTCTGGAAGTTTATGAAAACGAAACTACCCCTCTTAGGGAATACTATAAGAAACAAGGTAATCTTAAAATTATTCAAGGTTCGGGCTCAGTAGAGGAAATTTTTTCTAAAGTTTGCTTAATGGTATCTTAAATGGGAAAAGAAGAATCGATAGAAGTTGAGGGTAGGGTGGTTGAACCTTTACCTAATGCAATGTTTAGAGTTGAACTTGATAATGGGCATAAGATTTTAGCTCACATTTCAGGGAAAATGAGGATGCACTTCATTAGAATACTTGTGGGAGATAAGGTTAAGGTGCAGCTATCGCCATATGATTTGACTAGAGGCCGTATCACATTTAGGGAAAAATAATGAAAGTAAGATCATCAGTAAAACCAATATGTAAAAAATGCAAGGTTATTCGTCGGCAGGGAGTTGTTCGAGTGATCTGTGAGAATCCTAAGCATAAACAAAAGCAAGGGTAGTTTTGCCCTGTTGTTTTAAAAAGGAGAAATCGTGGGACGTATTTCAGGTATAGATATTCCTAGGGATAAAAGGGCGGTAATTGCTCTTACCTATGTTTATGGAATCGGCAAGTCTTCTTCGATTAAAATTCTGAAGCAAGCTAAAGTTGATGAAAGTGCGCGAGTTAAGGATTTGACTGAAGACGAAGTTTCGCGAATCCGATCGATCGTTGATAAAGACTTTGAGGTGGAGGGAGATCTTAGGCGTGCTACTAATATGAATGTGAAACGATTAATGGATATTGGAGCCTATCGAGGTTTGCGTCATCGGAAAGGACTTCCAGTGCGTGGTCAACGAACCCATACCAATGCACGTAGCCGTAAGGGTCCCAAAAAAACCGTGGGTGCTCGTACCAAAAAATAAATAAGGAATAATGAAATATGGCGACAGAAAAAGATAAAAAAATTGTTAAAAAGAGAAATAAAAATGCTCCCGAGTTAGGAGTTGCTCATATTCAGGCAACATTTAACAATACGATTGTAACTATTGCTGATTTGCAGGGAAATGTCGTTTCGTGGTCTAGCGCAGGAGCGCAAGGTTTTAAAGGGTCGCGAAAGAGCACTCCTTTTGCTGCTCAGGTTGCGGCAGAAAAGGCAGCGATCAAGGCAAGAGATATGGGAATGAGAAAACTAGAGGTTTGTGTTAAGGGCCCAGGTCCTGGGCGCGAATCTGCTATTCGCTCATTGCAAAATGTGGGAATGGAAATAATAATTATTAGAGATGTGACACCCATGCCTCATAATGGTTGTCGACCTAGAAAACGTAGGCGAGTTTAATGTTAATCCTAAATTTGGGAGATTAGTAAATTGGCAAGATACACAGGTTCCGTTTGTCGTTTGTGTCGTCGAGAAGGCATGAAATTATTTTTAAAAGGTTTTCGATGTGAAACGGCAAAGTGTGCGATAGAAAAACGGGGTTACGCTCCAGGTCAGCACGGTCAAGGGCGGAAAAAATTCTCAGAATACGGACTTCAGCTGCGAGAAAAGCAAAAAGTCAAAAGAATTTATGGTCTACTTGAAAAGCCTTTCAGAAGTTATTTTAAGCGTGCTGATGGGAAAAAGGGAGTCACAGGTGATAACCTTTTGCAGGCACTTGAGCTACGCATGGATAATGTAATATATAGAATGGGTTTGGCACCATCAAGAAATGCTGCCAGACAATTGGTACGACATAATCATTTTACAGTTAACGGTAAGAGAGTAAATATTCCGTCTTATGCTCTGAGTAAAGGTGATGAAATAGCACCCGCACAGAAAAAAATTGAAAAATTTCCAATTAAGACCGCGTTGCAAAACATGAAAGACAGCACTCAGCCTCATTGGCTAGCTTTTGATGTTGAGTCTAAAAAAGGTATTGTCCAAGATTTGCCCACTAGAGAGGATATAACCATCCCAATACAGGAGCAATTGGTTGTCGAGCTTTATTCTCGGTAATCACGCTTACTTAAGCTCTAAAAAGCATTTTTTAATTTATCATTCACTAGAAAAACCGGAGGCTCTATGTTTAACGCTCAAGGAATCGTTAAACCCAAACGTTTGGAGTTTGAAAAGAACACAATAAGTGGGGTGTATGGTAAGTTTTCTGCTGGCCCATTTGAAAGAGGGTACGGAGTTACTACTGGCAATTCACTTAGAAGGATGTTGTTGTCGTCTATAGAAGGATCTGCGATTGTTGCGGTTAAATTTGAAGGGATTTTTCACGAATTCTCCTCAATACCCGGAGTGGTTGAAGATGTGACAGAGATTATTCTTAACCTTAAGCAAGTCAACGTAATTATGGCTGACGGCGTGGAAGAGAAAAGGATTTATATTAAGAAAGATAAGGCTGGTAAAGTATACGCGAAAGACATAGTCACAGATCCTCAAGTTACAGTTTTGAATCCTGATAATTTGATTGCAACTCTAGACCAAAATAGCAACTTAGAAATAGAAATGCTTGTTCGTAAGGGGAGAGGCTATGTCCCTTCAGAAAAACAGGTTATAGAAGGGGAGTCAGTTCAAATGATTCCCATTGATTCTGTTTTTTCTCCAATTGAAAAAGTTAGTTACCATATAGAGAATACGCGTGTAGGTCAGTCAACCGACTATGATTTGCTGATTATGGAGATGTGGACAAATGGAGGAATTACTCCAGAGGACGCTGTGGCACATGCCGCAAAAATTGTAAAAGATCATATGCAGGTTTTTATAAATTTTGATGAAGAGCCAGAAACGGTTCAACCAGCGGTTGACCAAAAGAAACAAAAAATGTGGACCAACTTATCGAGAAGTGTTGAGGAATTGGAACTCTCAGTGCGTTCATATAACTGTCTAAAAAACGCGAATATCCAAACTCTTGATGAACTGGTTCAAAAAACAGACGGGGAAATGCTGAGAACAAGAAACTTTGGCCGAAAATCTCTTAACGAGATTAAAGAAACTCTAGAAGATATGGGTTTGCATCTAGGGGTAAAACTGGAAGCCGAAGACGTGAAGCAAATCGCGTTATTGAGAAAGAAAAAAGAAGTAGAAATTGAAGCAGTCGATGTTGATATCTGAAGGAGTTAATAGGTAATATTAATCAGGGGTAATTCACGATCATGCGGCATTTAAAAGCTGGTAGAAAATTAGGGCGGACGTCAGCGCACCGGAAAGCATTATTTAGAAATCTAGTTACTGCGTTGATTCGTCAGGAGAGGATTCAAACGACTTTAGCGAAAGCAAAAGAGTTACGCGGAAAAGTAGAGAAGACTATTACGCTTGGGAAAAAAGGAACTTTACATGCACGCCGTAATGCATTAAAACTGGTTGCTAGTAAAGATTCCTTGAAAAAAATATTTGGTCCTCTCGCAGAGAGATACGCTACTCGACCAGGGGGATATACCCGGGTTATTAAACTGGGGCACCGACTCGGAGATGATGCCCCTATGGCATTTATTGAATTGGTGGATCGTGAGAGTGAATCAACGATAAAGCAACCGGTAAAGAGTAAAAACAAGACAGAAGGAGCTAGTGATAAAAAAGTAGAGAGTAAAAGTACCCCCGTAAAAGATAAAAAGCCTCCTATGCAAAAAAATACGGATAAAAAAAATAGTGACGTAGGGAAAAATATCGAAAAAACTGCTAAGAAGAAAACAGTAAGGAAAAAACCGTAGGGGAAAAAGATAAGGCCCTAAATTAAGGCAGTTAGGGTAGTAGTAAAAACTCTAAGAAAAAAAGAGTTTAGATAGGATAAGCAATCTAAACTTGTGAAGTACCAATAAAATCCTTCCAAAAAAAGCTACACACAGTTTGGACGCACTCCTGTTGGATCCTGTTTAAATCGAAAATTGGTGTTTTCTTTGATGTACTCAAGGAGATCATCATAGCTTTTGAAGTGATTTTTGAATCCGTAGTCTTCACCTGTGTACTCACAGTTTTCGACGCTATGTTCTTTGCAGAGATAAGGCCGAGTTTCATAAATTCCACATTTATTGTCTGCAGTTAAGAAGTTACATCTTGTGTGAATCATAATGTACCACTGGTTTCGATAAACGTAAATTGATACCTTTTCGTGGGCAAGTTTCCATAAAAGGCTTTCATACTCTTTGCGAGACTCAGGTTCGTCTATTCCGAAAGCAAAATAGTTGCAGCAAAATGCGGGAAGACATTTTTCGCATTGATGAGTGTCGTCTCTCGGATTATTATCATTTGCCATAAACAATTCCTTGTGATTTATTCGACCAATTTAAAGTGTATAAATTTTTTAATGCGTAGTGTTATTTACCCAAAATAATTACACCAGGGAAGAGCTGCTCAAATTTTTATCAGACTCTAAAAAATTGCATCAGATTTTACTCTTGGCTTGATTATTTTTGTGTGTAAAAAGGGAGACTCTGTAGATTTATTTTTAAAAAGCCAAAAGCTATTATTGTTCAGTTCATTTCTAAATACACCCTTAGAGTTTTATACGTTAAGAAATATAACTAAAAGCCTTAATTGTACCTACGAAGTCAGGGGGTGCTAAAGATTTAATTCTGCCGTCAAATCTTCCTGAAGTCAATTGGTGAATTTATTAAATAACCTATTGCAACGTTTTTTAATATAAATTTCTAGTATTGAACTGTTACTTTCTGTGTTTTGGCAAATACCCAGGTTGCTAGGTTATATCGGCTTCACTAGAATGAAGACGATTTATCCATGATACGATTACGCTAATCAAACGCCCCTCTTTTTTTACTCGCCCTTGTATAATATAGGGACCACGATCGTAAAGTAATGTACCAAATTGTTTGTAAACTATTGGGAGTAGTATCGCATCAAATAAAGCAGTGGAGTCTTCTAACGTCATAAACTTCATCGGTCGGTTACTTTGAGTAAGAGTTTGTTTGGTAGTAACCACCCATCCAGTGAGAGTCACCAAGCATCCAATGAAATGAGGAAGCTTTATTGCCTGAGTTGTTTTACCAGGGCTCTTGAATAACGTTAATAAATGACCTGACACAGCCAAGTTAAGGTGTTCGAGTTCTGCTAATAATTTATCACGAAAACTATATTCTTTAAGTTTTAGTGGAGGTACTGGAAACATGGGACGCCCTTTTCCGTTCTTTAAAAATACCTTTAATATCCAAAGCATTTCAGGACGAGAGTGTTCAAGATCATCCATTGCACCACAGCGTATAAGAGCCTCAATTTCGAGCTTGTCAATATCAACTCGTGATAGAAAGTCTATAATTGATGTATAGGGTTTCTCACGTCTTATTTTAAGAATAGAGTTGATACTATTTTTTTTAAGTCCTTTTACCTGTGAAAGTGCTATGCGTATAAATGAATTATTAGCAGTAAAATCATGAAAACTATAATTAATATGTGGTAGCAGGAATTGGATTCCCATTCTACGAGCTTCTTCAATATATGTAGAAGTATCATAGAACCCACCACGATTTGATAAAACCGCCGCCATAAATTCAGTTGGGTAATGAGCTTTTAAATAAGCTGTTCGGTATGACACCATTGCAAATGAAGCACTATGTGCCTTGCAAAATGCGTAACCTGCAAAACTTTCGATTTGGCGCCAAATTTCAAGTGCAGTGTGAGTTTTAACACCATTAGATGATGCACCGGAAAGAAAGCGTTGACGATATCGATTGATTTTATTCCGATTTCTATTTTTCCCCATACATTTTCTTAGACCGTCGGCTTCGCCTAAGCTCATTCCGGCGATGGTATTTGCAACCTTCATTACATCTTCCTGGTAGATCATTACTCCAAAAGTATCATTCAGAATTGTCTTCATTCTGGGGTCAAGGTAAGCGGCAGATTCTTTTCCATTATGCCGCTGAATAAATTTTTTCATCATACCGCTTTCAGCAATACCAGGTCGTATGATGGAACTCGCAGCAGTGAGTGTGCTGAAGCTACGCACGTCTAGTTTTATAAGAAGGTGCCGCATTGCTGGCGACTCAATATAGAAACAGCCGATAGTATTTCCATGAGATATCAACTGGCAAGTTTTTTTATCTACTGTTGGATCGGTAAGATTAAAATCAACACATTCTCCATTCATCTCTTTGATCGTAGATAATGTATCGGCAAGTACTGCTAAGCCTTTCTGTGCCAACAGGTCAATTTTTAGTAGCCCCATGTCTTCAACTGGATGCATGTCATATTGAGTGACAACAAACCCTTTTGAGGTTCTCTGAAGTGGAATGAGATCGGTGAGGACAAAGGGGCTAATCACAATACCACCAGAGTGAACCGAAATATGACGTGGAAACCCCTCGATACGCTGGGCCAGGGAAATCATAGAGCGATAAGGCTCATCTTCGAGTGGAAGGTCGCGACACTCCGGAACTATTTTGCGTACCTCATTAATTTGGGAAATTAAGATGGATTGAGGTAACGGTCCTGTCAATCGATCAATTTCCTTTGTAGGTACGCCAATGGCTTTTCCCACTTCACGAAGTGATGATCGACCACGAAAATGTATATGTGCTGATATTAGAGCTACATATCCACGACCATATTTTTTAAACACATAATTTAATATCTCGTCACGTTTGTCTGAGGAAAAATCGACGTCAATATCTGGGTAGTCGGTTCGTTCTGGGTTTAAAAAACGTTCAAAGTAAAGGTTATGATGTATCGGGTTGACTTCAGTTATTTTAAGAGCGTGACACACAAGACTATTAGCAGCAGATCCTCGACCTACAGTCTGAATACCTCGGGCTCGAGCTTCGCGCACAATATCCGAGACAATTAAAAAATAAGGCGAAAACTTTAGGTCGTGGATTATTTTTAACTCGTAGCGAAGGCGGCGTACAACTTTTACTGGTATCGGGTTATGGTAAATTTGGGTAATTCCAATGCGAGCCAGTTTGCCAAGATAAGAAGAATGGGTTTCGCCTTCAGGTGGGGTAAAAGGAGGAAAGTTTATTTTTCCTATCGGGAGTGTGACATCACATTGTCCTGCAATTTTCAGTGTATTGCTAATAGCGTAAGGGATATTTTTAAATATACGAATCATATTTTTAGGTGTTTTCATCCAGCCATCTTT
>CAJJDL010000050.1 GCA_905182935.1 uncultured Nitrospinaceae bacterium
AAAACATGAACCTTCAAGCAGCTAATTCATTTTTAAAAACTCTAGAGGAACCACCTTCTAAAACTCTAATTATTCTCATTGCCTCAAACCCTTACCAACTTCTTCCAACTATAGTTTCGCGTTGTCAAGGCATTAAATTTTACCCTCTACCGGTTGAAGTTATAAAAAAAATTGTCTCTAAACATCTATTAATTGAAACTGGAGAAAATCAACTAGAAGAAGTCGAAATTAGAGCACAACGTTCTATGGGGCGGGTTGCCCTCGCTCTGAATGAAAATTTGATAGAATCTTCCGGCCATAGAGAAGAATTAATTGATTTAATCACTGAAGTTTCTTTCAAACGAATGGATAGAGCTTTTCACTGGACCAAGGAACAAGGAAAACAGGTCGACAAAATACAATTAATTCTTGATGAACTAATTAATATTTTACGAGATACCGCTTTAATAAAAATATGCCAAGAATCAAGCTTCATTTTCAACAAAGACTTAATGCCACAACTTAAAATATTAGCTCAACAAAAATCGATTTCTTCTCTTCTGATTTTGTTTGATGCTGTACAAAGCACAAAATCAGCTTTAAAATCAAATGCTAATACCCAACTATCTTTAGAGAATATGCTAATAATTTTTTGCGAAGCTGCATAATAATAGGGCAAAATTTTAAATGAATTCGACACTAATAGAAAAAACAAAATTACCAGAAGAGCCATTTAAAGGGCCTCGGTTTCTCATTGGAGTAAGAGTTGAGAATGCCCCCAAGTCGGCACTCTTCGATCCAGGAAAACTAAATATTCGGGTAGGGGCTCAGGTAATGGTGGAAACCGATCAAGGAATTCAAATCGGAGTTGTCGCTTCCAATAAAATTCCTAACATCATACAAAAGGAAGTAGCCAAAAGAATTTTGAGGATTTCGAATAAAAATGACCTTCAAACTCAGGTGAGAAAACTAAAAATAGAACAGGACTCTAAGGAACTATGCCTTCAAAAAATAAAGGAATTGAAACTAAAAATGAGCCTAAGTAGAGTAACTCACATTCCAAAGGAAAATAAAATAATTTTTTTCTTTACGGCTGAAGGAAGGATTGATTTTCGACAGCTCATTAAGGGACTTATTTCCAACCTAAAACAACGAATTGAGATGAAACAAATGGGAGTACGCGATGAAGCTCGAGTTATCAAGGGATATGGTGTATGTGGTGAAGAGCTATGTTGCTCTAATTTTCTTGAAGAGTTCACCCCCGTATCGATTAAAATGGCGAAAGATCAGGGACTTGCCCTCAATCCAAGTAAAATATCAGGCGTGTGTGGACGACTCATGTGTTGCCTGCAATACGAACATGAAAATTACAAGGAGCTAGTGAAAGGAATGCCTCGAGTCGGAAAAAACATCCAAACTCCGAGCGGCCCAGGCAGAGTTCTTAAGAACAATATTATTGAGCAAACTGTTCTTATAAGACTTGAAGATGAGAGTATACTTACCTACTCGTTAGACGTGCTTTAAAAGTTCACATAAATAAATTTAATACACTGTACAAGACCAAGTAAATATTTTTAATCATTAATTTAATTCTTATGTCTTCTATTTAAATTTTATATTAAATTGTCATATAACCCTTAAATATAATAACCCCCCTTAATATAAGTGAAAACCTCAAAAAAAAAATTCTTCATAACAACACCTATTTATTATGTGAATGATGTACCACACATTGGGCATGCCTATACAACAATCGCTGCCGATGTAATAGCCCGCTATAAAAGACTTGAAGGGTACGAAGTTTCTTTTCTAACTGGCACGGATGAACATGGACAGAAAGTTCTTCAAGCAGCAAGAGACCTTAAAATAGAGCCTCAAGAGCACGTTGACAAACTACATAAGCGGTTTAAGGAACTTTGGACGCGTTTCAATATTTCTAATGATGACTTTATACGCACCACCGAAAAAAGACATAAAGAACTAGTCACCCATATTCTGAAACAACTCTATGATCGCAAAGAAATATATAAGGATAGTTACGAAGGCTGGTACTGCACGCCCGATGAAAGGTTTTGGACGGAAAAAGACCTCGTTGGTGGTAATTGCCCTGAGTGTGGACGTGAAGTAGATAAAATTAAGGAACATAATTACTTTTTCAAAATGAGCTCTTACCAAAACTGGTTAAAAGAATACATCAAATTAAATGATAAGTTTATTCAACCAACGTCGCGCCGCAATGAAGTTCTTGGTTTTCTTGAAAAACCACTTGGCGACTTATGCATATCGAGGCCAAAAGAGAGACTCCCTTGGGGAATCCCCCTCCCCTTTGATGAAAACTACGTAACTTATGTCTGGTTCGATGCATTAATTAATTACATTTCGGCACATGGTTCAATTGAAAAAAATAAAACTCCCGAATTCTGGCCAGCCAATCATCAACTAATAGGAAAAGATATTTTAACAACCCATGCAGTTTATTGGTCAACCATGTTAAAAGCAATTGGGCTTGACCCACCGCTCAATCTATTCGCACATGGTTGGTGGACAATAAACGGTAAAAAAATGTCTAAGTCGATTGGCAATGTAGTTGAGCCCAATCTGCTCATAGATCAATTTGGAGTAGATGCTATTCGTTACTTTCTGCTTCGCGAAGTCCCATTCGGACTAGATGGAGACTTCTCACACAAATCGTTAATTAATCGTATTAATAGTGACCTAGCAAATAACTTGGGAAATCTTCTTAACCGAACGATGAGTATGATTGAACGCTATCATGATCAGATGGTTCCTGCACCAACCTTACCTACCGAAGACTTTGGGCTTATAGATGAGTTTAAAAAAGGGATTGAAGATGTGCATAGGCTGTACGACGACCTATCGTACAATAAAATCCTCGAGCGTATCTGGCTTTTAGTAGATACTACAAACAAATATATAGATACTAATAGCCCGTGGAACCTTGTTAAGACAGAAAATGGAAAGCTGAGGTTATGTACGGTGATGTATAATACAGTCGAATGTATTCGCTCGATTTCCATACTCATATATCCTTTTATGCCGAAAAGTGCAGACACCATTATGAAACAACTGGGCATAGAACAAACTATCGAAGAACTAGGGCTTGAATCTCTTAAAAACTGGGGGGGGATAAAGCCAGGAACAAAAATTCAACCAGGCTTACAATTATTTCCACGCATTGAAGATAAGGAAGCTGAGAAAATTCTTTCAAATGTTGAGCCAATTGGTGAAAAAAATAAAGAACAGTATCAACCTCCAGCAATAGAAGGCATATGTGATCAAGTGCTCATAGACGACTTTATGAAAATTGACCTTCGAACAGGCAAGATCATAGAAGCAGAGAAAATTAAAAAATCAAAAAAACTTCTCAAACTTAAAGTTGATATTGGTAACGAAGTTCGCCAAGTAGTGGCTGGAATAGCAGAATCCTATGAACCAGATCATCTACTTAACCGAACTATCATCCTTGTTGCTAACCTAAAACCAGTAAAGCTCATGGGCATTGAATCACAAGGAATGTTACTTGCTGCCAATAATAATGGACAAATTGTACTCGCGGGATTTGATCTAGAACCAAGTAAAGGGATTAGAGTCAGATGATAATAGACACACACGCTCATGTTGATATGGATTCATTTGATGACGACCGAAACGAGGTCATACAACGTGCGAAAGATAATGGAGTTGATTATATCCTTAATGTTGGATGTGATATCGAAAGTAGTATGCGTTCTATGGAACTGGCAGAACAACACGACTTTATATATGGGACCGCAGGAGTTCACCCTCATGATGTAAAAAGTATAGACAACCAGACATATGACCATCTCAGGCGACTACTTGCCCACCCTAAAATGATTGCTCTTGGAGAGATTGGTCTCGATTTTTTCAAAAACTATTCTCCTCCCGACCAACAGAAAGAACACCTCCGTAAACAAGTAGAGCTGTCACGTGAGCTGAAAAAACCAATTATTATTCACTGTAGAGATGCTAACGAAGAAATTATTTCTATTTTATCTGATTATTTCCCGAAAGGTGCTTCCGCGCATTCAGGAATTTTTCATTGCTTTTCAGGAAACCAAAAACTAGCAGACTGCGCACTTGAAATGGGATTTTATATTTCTTTTTCTGGTTCGGTCACATTCAAAAAATCTGAAGAACTTAGGGCCATTGCGAAGACAGTTCCTGCGGACCGCTTATTTGTTGAAACTGATTGCCCCTTTCTGGCCCCAGTACCAAAGCGAGGAAGCCGAAACGAACCATCTTATGTCATCCACACCGCCCAGTTAATCGCTGAACTGCGCGGACTTAATATTAACGATGTTCAACGCACCATGGCACTCAATTTTTTTGAATTATTTGGGATAGGAAAAGACGCTAAAACTGGGCAGGTATCATATCAGATTCGCAACTCTCTTTATTTAAACTTAACAACACGATGCACAGCAGATTGTTCATTCTGCACACGCTTAACGAAACCAGTGGTCCAGGGATACAATCTAAAACTGGATCGCGAACCAACCGCAGATGAAGTGTGGCAGTCTATAGACAATTGCAATAAATACGACGAGATTGTTTTTTGTGGCTATGGTGAACCAACGTTGAGACTCGATGTCATCAAAACAGTCTCTAAAAAAATTAAAGACGCTGGAGGGAGAGTACGATTAAATACCAACGGACACGGGAATGTCATTAATAAACGGAACATTCTTCCCGAACTGAAAGGGTTGGTTGACTCGATATCTATAAGCCTTAATGCAGATACAGAGGAAGCATATGATCGAATCGTCCGGCCTCTTCCTGGCCTGCGAAACGGGATATATGATAAGGTTAAGGAGTTTATTGAAGAAGCAAAGAAATATATCCCAGAAGTCCAGTCAACTATAGTAACCCATCAAGAGGGAGTCGATGAAGAAAAGTGTGAAGAGATATCAAAAAATGAACTTGATGTTAACTATAGACCAAGGCGATATAACATCGTCGGATAGCCAGACTTAGCAACCCAAAAATCAAACGAGTTATAACTCAAAATAAATAAATCAAACGTTTTTTAAATATTTTTTCTTTGAACTATGAATTGGATTTCGACAGGGGCAATATTTAGCGGGCTTAGCGTGACACTCGGTGCAATGGGAGCCCACAGCTTAAAAAATATTCTAACAGAAAAAAATCTTAGCGCATTTCAAACAGCCACTGATTATATGGGTTACCACGGTCTAGCCTTAATCCTTGTTGGCATTGTCTCTTTGCAACTTAATGACAGTGGTGCAAAAGCACTTAAGAAAGTTGGTATTCTTTTTACCCTTGGAATATTAATGTTCTCAGGCAGTATATACGTACTCATCTCTGACGGGCCTCGTATTTTCGGTCCAATAACTCCATTAGGCGGACTTTGTTTTATGTTAGGTTGGTTTATATTCGCTGGAGTAATTATTAAATACTTTAAAAAAAATTCTTGATAAGCACCGACAACATCCACTGATTTTTCTTCTTATAAATTTTATTACACTAACCAAAAATACTTACTAGTCTCAGTCTTCCATGAATAATTCTTCTAGTTTGAAGAAAATTTCATAAGGTACTACGTTTGAAAAATTTCACCACCTGCTAGCGAGATAGAGTTATTTTTTTTCTAAAATATACTATAGCTATC
>CAJJDL010000051.1 GCA_905182935.1 uncultured Nitrospinaceae bacterium
TCAAGGGATTCCGGCACAAAAAGGAATAGAGTTTTAATGAATGTATTAACTAAAAATATGCGTAAAAATCCATTAAAAGTAACACTACTATTTTCGCTATTGTTACATGCAGCTGGGTTTTATGTTACGTCGAATCTCTCCTTTAATACAAAAATAAAACCTACTGGCGCCGCACCAATTAAAATCACAGCTCTCATTCAAAAACAAGAAGTACAGACTGCAACCATAAAACAGGTCACTCAAAGAAATTCAGTCCAACCAAATCACTCTCCACAATTAGTTTCAACTGACTTCAAGAATATATATCCTAAGAAACCAGCTCCAATGCATAAAAATAACCATCAATCAAAACTCGTACAAAGTCACCTCAAGTTTCTAAGCCCTAAAACTATTAACAAAACACACTTGGCCTCAAATCATAAAGACTTGCCATTAACAATAAAATATCAAAAATCGTTTAGAAAAAAGATTTCAACCATATCACCCCGTTTATTTGAAACGAGTCAATCTTTACAAAAAGACATAAGCTATTCTCCCAAATTAATTAAACGTATTAACACATCAGAGAAAATTATATTATCCAAAGTCAGCAGGAAACCCACTAATTCAAACCCACAAACTGACAATTCACTAGATTTCAAACCAATGTCTTTATTTTCAAAGAGTAAAAAAGAACAACTCAATAGGTTTATACCTCAAGTGCGTAAAGCATCTCATGCAAATAATTTCCGTGCTGAGTCTATTGATCAACCGCAAGCAACAACTATGGCAAAATTTATTCCAGAACCAATAAACTCCTCACAAATAAATATAGGAGAATTACGCCAAGGGTTTCATAAAAAAATCTGGCAGAAGGTAGCAAAGGCAAAATACTATCCGCGAATAGCGCGTCCAAGCGGTTTTGAAGGAGCACCGATAGTGAGTTTTACCCTTGATAAAGACGGGAGCCTTACCAGCATAAAACTAATTAAGAATTCTAAATACGAGATTTTAAATAATGCCGCTTTAGAAACTATTCGACGGGCAACTCCTTATCCGCCGATCCCCAAACCCCTAGGAAAATTTTCTATTTCCTTTAACCTTCCTATTTCTTATATGCTAGAGGAGTAAGCGGGTGAATCTTAATAAAATTAAGAAAAAATAATCGGAGTTTTTATGAAAAACTTAAATCTTTGGATAGTCTCAATTAGCACAATTATAATTTCATTAACTTCTTGTGCTCCCAAACCAACAAAAATTGTACCTCCAGAATTTAAGGCAGGTCAAAACCAATTTCATCGTGTTTGTGCTAATTGTCACGGCGCTGATGCACTAGGGAAAAACACAAAAGCACCTGGACTCATCGATCCAGAGTATCTACCTGAAAACTTTTCTAATGACGAAATTTACAAACAAGTTATTGAAGGCTCTGATAAGATGCCTTCTCAACGCAATAAAATCTCAGACTCAGAAATCACTGAGATCATTAAATATCTTCGTTATTCACAAAAAGAAGCTGATCTAGCCATCGAAGAAGATGAACCAGATGAAAGTGATGAATAATAGTTTTTGTTCAAATCATAAATATTGACAGCCCAAGCCTTTTTGGCTAGATTGATCGACTTCTAATAGAAACTTTCCACTCGATCAGAAATAATTTAATGGAGTGATTTAATATGTCAGGGAACAACGACTTTATACAGCAGCTATTTGCCGAACGCCTTGGAGGCAATAGTTTTGGTAAAGATACAAAAATATATAAATTCGAAAAAATAAAACGTGCAAAACGTGCAGCAATGGAAGCAAACCCATCTAAAGAACTTTTTGACCTAGGTGTTGGGGAGCCTGATGAGATGGCTTTTCCTGGAGTTATAAAAACGCTTCAACTGGAAGCTGAAAAAGCAGAAAATAGAGGCTATACCGATAATGGAATCCAGGAGTTTAAGGATGCTGCAGTAAAATATATGGATGAAGTGTTTGGTGTTAAAGGTCTAGACCCTGATAAACACGTTAATCATACCATTGGGTCCAAGCCGGGCCTTGCCATGATTCCGTCTATTTTCATAAACCCAGGCGACATAACATTAATGACGGTTCCAGGATACCCGGTAATGGGTACACACACACAATACTTAGGAGGCGAAGTTGTTAACTTGCCCCTTACAAAAGACAATAAATTCTTACCTGATCTAAAATCAATAAAACCTGACATTGCAAAAAAAACTAAACTTCTTTACTTAAATTACCCTAATAACCCCACAGGTGCTAATGCGACACTTGATTTTTATAAAGAAGTAGTAGAGTTTGCTAAAAAACATGACATCGTTGTAGTCCAAGATGCTGCATATGCAGCACTCAATTATGAAGGTAAACTTCTAAGTTTTTTATCAGTTCCAGGTGCAATGGATGTCGGGGTAGAGCTGCACTCTCTTTCAAAGTCATATAATATGACAGGATGGAGAATCGCTTTTGTAGTAGGTAATGAGCTCATAGTAAAAGGAGTATCCCATGTAAAAGATAACACGGACTCCGGACAGTTTGCAGCAATTCAAAAAGCTGGTGTCCACGCATTAGAACATCCAGATATTACAGAAAAAATACTCGAAAAATACCGACGTAGGTTGAGTGCTCTAGTAGAAGCGTTAAACTCTGTAGGGTTTCAAGCAACAATGCCAGGAGGATCTTTCTTTCTATATGTTGAGGCACCTAAAGGAATAAAGAATAGTACACGATTTGAAACGGGGGAAGAATTTTCTCAATACCTTATCAAAGAAATGATGATATCAACTGTTCCTTGGGATGACGTTGGAAATTTCACTCGTTTTTCAGCAACTTTTGCAGCCAATGGACCCGAAGAAGAAAAACGAATTATAAATGAAATAAAAAACAGACTATCATCAGTCGAGTTTGAATTTTAACATTACAAAAATTCTAATTTGAACTAAGGGCATACCATTTACAACATTTAGAGAATATATATCAGTTATTAAGCCATTCTTTTTCAATCGGTCTGATAAATGAGCAATACCGCCTTCATTTCAATTGGTTCCAACCTTGGAACTCCAAAAAAAAACTGCATAGAAGCAATTGATATAATATCATCTAACTCCGACATAAAAACCATCTCGAAATCATCTTTTTACCAAACTGCACCTGTAGGAAATACTTATCAAGACTGGTTTATCAACTCTGTTATAAAAATATCTACTCAATTAAGCCCTGATATTTTATTGTCGGTTTTGCTGAAAATAGAATCACAAATGGGAAGAATAAGAAAGGAAAAATGGGGTCCGCGAATCATTGACCTAGATCTACTATTTTATGACAACATTATTAAAAAAAATAAAAACCTAACCCTACCCCACCCAGAAATTCAAAAAAGAAACTTTGTCTTACAACCACTTAATGAGATCGAAGGAAATTTTATCCACCCATCAATAAATAACAGCATTAATACTCTTCTCAAAGAATCCAAAGACAACTCAGTTGTGAAGAAATTAAACTAATCATCTAAATCATCTAAATCATCTAAATCATCTAAATTAATTGTCTCTACCATGCCTAAAGCTTCCACCATTAGTTTTTCCCAAGGATAACGCTTCTCATCTAATTCTAAATATTTTATCTTACTACGTGTGGTTGGATGACTAGGCATAAAAATAGAGCAACAATCTGGTTGTTCCTCTATACTAATCTCGTATGTACCAATTTTTTTTGCATTCAAAATTATTTCATGTTTATTCATTCCAATTAAAGGACGGAAAACACTCATAGGAACAACGCATGATACAGCTGCAAGGTTTTTCAAGGTTTGGGAAGCAACTTGCCCAACAGACTCACCAGTCACCAACCCATCACATTTTTTTAATTCAGCTATCGCATGAGAAATTCGATACATCATTCTCCGGTATAATACAACTCTATTGGAATCACTACAAAAATCTCTGATTGCAACTTGGATATCCTGAAATGGGATAACATATAATTTGCCTCGACCTTGAAAACGGTTTAAGGTTCGAGCTAAGCGAACGACTTTATCGTATCCGCCACGACCAAGAAAAGTACGATTATCAAAAAAAATACTATGAACTCGGCACCCACGAGTCATAAGTTTAAATGTTGATACCGGGCTATCAATCCCTCCTGAAAGCAAACTAAGAACCTGACCAGAGCTTCCAACTGGGAGACCACTAAGTCCGGCAACCCTATTGTCAAAAACTATAGTTTCCTGCACACCAATTTCAATTTCTAAAGTAAACTCCGGATGGTTAAGACTAACAGAAAGACCTTCACTTGAAAGCTCTCCCATAATTCGAGAACCAACTTCAAAATCAACCTCTTTAGAGCTAGATGGAAAAAATTTATTAGAACGACGAGTCCGAACACAAAATTTAAGCTGCCCATTCTGTTTCAGTTTATCGCGAACAAGACTAATACCCAATGCTGCAATTTCATCAAAGTCTGGTTCCATGGTAATACCAATACTTACAGAGGAGATCCCAGGGACAAAACTTAAACATTTAATAGCATTTTCTGCATCAACAAGATTAACACGACCTAAGATACGTCCATGAATTTTTTCGATTTGAATATTTTTAATTCGTTTTAAAGAATTACGAATATTACGGACAAGTTGATTTTCAAAGTGCCTTCGGTTTCTACCTTTGAGACCAATCTCATCATAACGAATAAGAAGCGTTCTATTTTGCATTATTATTTTTACTAAAAGTTAAATATAATTTTCGATAGGCCTTAGAAAATTCTTCAAGGAAGATATCTACATCTTCAATCGTATTGTTTCCGGAAAAAGAAATACGCAAACTACATCGTGCATTCTCTTCAGACAGACCTATACCAATTAAAATCTTTGATGGTTTTTTCGAGCTAGCACTACAGGCACTTCCTAATCCAACATAAATATTTTTTTCTTCCAAATGATGCAAAAGAACTTCTCCTTCTACAGGATAAAAACTAAAATTAACAATCGATGGAGATTGTTTTTTGTAATCATCAATAACCAAGGAGTTAAAACGAATATTTAACTCAGGAATTTTATCACTTAATTCATTTAATCCTTGAACCAATCGACTGTTAAGAAACTCATAATGTTCCTGCATTTCATCAATACGCTCGGTAGCAAGCTCTATTGCTTTTGCCATAGCACAAATTAGTGGAACAGGAAGAGTCCCTGAACGCACTCCTTCCTGTTGTTGTCCCCCATGAATAATCGGAGTGATAGAAAGTTTAGAATCGTAAACCAAAAGACCAATACCTTTTGGACCATGAATTTTATGAGCTGAAATCGAATAACCGGCCAAACCAGACCAAACTTGCGAGGGAATTTTTAATATACCGACTGCCTGAACACCATCCATAAATAACCGGGTCTCAGGTGACCCTTCACAAAGAGCATTAATAATAAGAGAAGGATCATTTACTGTTCCTAATTCGTTATTTACATGAGATAGACATAATAGTCGTGACCGATTATCAGCGAGAGTTGAAATTTTACTTAAATCAAGTCGTCCTTCAAATTGAAACTCAAGCATACTAAATGGATCATTTCCTAGTGAACGAAGGTATTCAATCGGTTCTCTCACACTTGGATGTTCAAGTCCAAGATAAGCAATCTTTTTATCTGGGAAACAACGACCCTTAATAAATAAATTGTTTGACTCAGTGCCACCACTTGTAAAAATAATTTTGTGTGTAGGAGGAAGGTTCAAAGATATCGAAATATTGTCGCGCGCACGTTCTATTTTTTTACGTGCATCAAGCCCAATGGAATAAATAGCTCCAGGGTTAGCAAAGTCTGAATCCATCGAATCCTTCAGAACATCCATTACCTTCGGAGTTATTCGAGTGGTTGCAGCGTTATCGAGGTAAATCATTAATTGATATCAATCAAAATTAAATGTCAGCCTTTGTATGGTTTCATAAGGTTTTGATCAACACCTAACTGATCAAGTATCCTTGCAACAACAAAATCAACTAGGTCTTCAAAAGTTTTTTGACCAGAATAAAATGCTGGTGATGCTGGTAAAATATGAGCTCCAGCTTGATCTAAAGCCAAAAGATTTTTTAAATGAATCGTGCTAAATGGGGTCTCGCGCGGAACAATAATTAATTTACGTTTTTCTTTCAATATTACATCAGCGGCCCTTTCGACCATTGTTGTAGATACTCCAGAGGCAATCCGTCCTATAGTCCCCATACTTGCAGGAACCACAATCATTCCATCAGTTTTAAATGAACCACTAGCAATACATGTATTTATTTTTGAGTTTTTATAGAGCGTTACATTATCACCTGAAAAATAAGAGGTCTTTAAATCTAATTCAAGATTT
>CAJJDL010000052.1 GCA_905182935.1 uncultured Nitrospinaceae bacterium
TTCGTACGGAGAAAGTCAAAACAACTAAGGAGGAGGTTTTTTCAGGTAAGAAAAAAAAACTAGCCAAGATTCCTATTAATATTTCTTTAGAAAAAAAAATAAGCTTAGAAAAAATGAATACAACCGAAGTGACAGATAAAGCGTCTTGTTTGGATCAACTAAACTCTTTGGATCGTAGACGAACTGTAGTGCAAAAAGCAGGAGGAATGTGGAGTGCCTTTGAAAGAAACGTAGACACAAAACCATATTCATTTAATGGGATGCAGCTAGACAGTAATACAAATAAGATGATTTTCGGCTTAAGGCATTTATGTCAAACTGCGGAAGGAGTACCTTTAAATAGCGTAGCAATTGAATTTAAAAAATTAATAAAAGATCATGGTAGTAAAGAGACTAAAAAAATATTAATCTCCCGTGGAGAGCACCTTCAAGATATTGATAAGTTTCTCAACTATGCAGAGGTTGCCCACAAGTTAAACAATAGAAAAATAGGTTTTAACCTGATTAGTCCACTTTTTGGTCGAACTGAAATTTTAATAGAGCTTTACGAAGAAATATCTAAAAGGATAATCAATGAAAATTCGATTGACGTATTTCTTTCTGATTCGGTTACTTTACTAAAAGTAATGAATGACTTTATCCACTTGGATCAGGTTATGTCCATGGCTTTAAATGAAGATGCTCAAGTACCATACCGTCATATAGATCAGGATATGTAACACGTCTTTTGTGGTATGGAGTATGAAATAAAAATATTTTATGGAGAAATTATCGTATTAAACTTTTAATAACGACAATTTAATTCAGGGTGGTTCTTTGTTGACTACGAGATGCATTTTTTGGTTTCCCCCCCCTCCCAATTACGGGCTTTTTCTTCTGAATATTTAATGTTTTTCCAAATGCTTTTTCAATAGCTTCGTCCATATTTTTAACGGGATAAAAAATAATTTTATTTCTGATGTTATCTGGGATATCCGGGATGTCTTTCTCATTTTCTTTTGGGATGATAATATTTAGAATACCTCCTCGGTAAGCGGCAAGAGTTTTTTCCTTGAGTCCGCCAATAGGTAAAACTTTTCCTGTTAAAGTTAACTCTCCTGTCATGGCAATATTTTGAAGAAGTGGATTTTTTGTTAAGGCAGATACCATAGCGATAGCCATGGTGATGCCTGCTGAAGGGCCATCTTTGGGCACGGCCCCTTCAGGAATATGAACATGAATATCAGTATTTTTGTAGAAGTTTTCTTTAATTCCAAATTCTTTTGCGCGAGATCTAACAAAGCTAAGTGCTGCATGAGCTGATTCTTTCATTACATCACCAAGTTTACCCGTTGGTGAAAATTTTCCACTACCAGGTAATACACTTACTTCAATTAACAAGAGCTCCCCTCCAACTTCAGTCCAAGCTAGACCGGTTGCGACACCTACTGGAAGTATTTCATTGGCAGAAAATCTTTGATACTTTTGGATACCTAAATAGTCATTTAGCGTTTTGGCTTCAATTTTAGTTGAAAATTTACTCCCTTGGTCAACCACTTTTTTGACAACTTTTCGACATATGGTAGATATCTCTCTCTCCAAATTACGCACTCCTGCCTCACGGGTATAATTATCAAGAATCCCGTTTAGGCTTTTTTTAGTGAACTTAATATTGGCTTTAGTTAGTCCATGCTCTTTTACTTTTTTTGGGATAAGAAATTTTTCAGCGATACCTATTTTTTCCTCGTCTGTATAGCCATGCAGACGAATTACTTCCATCCTATCTAAAAGAGGTTGAGGTATAGTATGAAGCACATTAGCGGTGCATATAAATAAAACTTGCGATAGGTCGTAGTCCGCTTCAAGATAATGATCATTAAAACTAGAGTTTTGCTCAGGATCTAGGACTTCTAGTAGTGCAGATGCTGGATCACCTCGAAAATCAGAATTCATTTTATCAACTTCATCCAACAAAAAAACTGGATCCATGGTACCTGCTTTTTTGATTCCTTGGATAATTTTCCCTGGGAGCGCACCAATATATGTTCTGCGGTGGCCTCTGATTTCAGCTTCATCACGGATTCCACCTAAAGAAACACGTACAAATTGTTTTCCAATAGCTTTAGCAATAGATTTACCAAGCGAAGTTTTTCCTACGCCCGGTGGACCGACTAGGCATAGAATGGGTCCTTTGATTTTTTTTACTAGCTTCAGAACTGCTAGGTGCTCTACGATGCGCTCCTTAACTTTTTCTAGCCCAAAATGGTCTGTATCCAACACCTTTTGAGCTTTAGAGATTTCTATTTTTTTAGAACCCGCCCCTTTTTTCCACGGTAGATCGATAAACCACTCTATGTATGTTCGCGATACAGTAGCCTCGGCAGACATTGGTTGCATGAGTTCCAGGCGTCTTAGTTCTTTTAATATTTTGTCGTTAACATTTTTAGGCAAGCCTACTTTTTTAATGCTATCGGTTAGTTCATCGATATCGGTTTTAAATTCATCACGTTTTCCAAGTTCCTTCTGTATAGCTTTGAGCTGCTCATTTAGGTAGAATTCTTTTTGGCTTCGTTCCATTTGTTTGCGAACACGTCCGTGGACTTTTTTTTCAATTTTAAGAATTTCCATTTCAGACTTAAGAATGCCAAACAACTTTTCTAAACGGTCGCCAGAGTTATAAGTTTCCAAAAGAGCTTGTTTTTCGCTAGATTGAAAAACTATGTGCGCGGCAATAGTATCGGCGAAGCGATGAGGTTCAATAATGTTTGATGTCGCAGATATAGCTTCAAGAGGTATTTTTTGATTCAATTTAACGTATTGTCCGAATGCATTGCTAACACTTCTCATGAGCGCTTTAAGTTCAGGCGTTACCTGTTCGTTTTCTTGAACGCGTTCAACTTCTACTTGGTAGAAATCAGTGTTTTGGCTAAAGTTGATGATACGTCCACGCTGAAGGCCTTCGACTAACGCCTTTATAGTGCCATCGGTTAATTTTAAAATTTGTAAAATATTGGCAATGGTGCCCGTTTCGTAAATATCCTTTGGGCTTGGGTCGTTGTGATTAGGATTTTTTTGGGCGGCTAGAAAAATATTTTTTTGCTCAGCCATAGATTTCTCCAGAGCGGATACAGACTTTTCGCGTCCAACAAAAAGTGGAATCACCATAAAAGGAAAAACAATAATATCTCTAAGGGGAAGGAGCGGCAACAAGAGATGCTTGGAGCTCATTTAGCTGGCCTGTTTTTGTTTGTGATAAACAAGGAGTGGTTGCTCGTTGTTTTTGATTACTTCTTCATTTACCACAACTTCTTCAATGTCCTCTCGAGAAGGTAGTTCGAACATAATATCAAGCATGTGTTCTTCTAAAACTGACCGTAAACCCCTTGCTCCTGTTTTATGAGAGACTGCTTTTTCTGCGATGGCACGGATGGCATTATCTGTGAACTTTAGTTTTACATTTTCAAACTCAAACATTTTCTGAAATTGTTTCGTGAGCGCATTTTTTGGTTCTGAGAGTACTTTCATCAGAGCAACTGTATCGAGCTCATTAAGAGTTGCTACGATAGAAAACCGACCTACAAACTCAGGGATGAGTCCATACTTAAGCAGGTCCTCTGGTTGTACTTTTTCAAGAATGTTGTCGGTTGCAATAGTTTCTTTTGAAACTAGTTCCTGACCAAAGCCAAGCATCTTTTTCCCTATGCGACTGCGTATAAGACTATCGAGGCCAACAAACGCGCCACCACAGATAAAGAGAATATTCGTTGTGTTAACTTGTAAAAATTCTTGGTGTGGGTGTTTTCTGCCTCCTTGCGGTGGAACACTGGCAGTAGTCCCTTCAATAATTTTAAGTAAAGCCTGTTGCACTCCTTCCCCTGAAACGTCACGAGTTATAGATGGATTTTCTGTCTTACGTGATATTTTGTCTACCTCGTCTATGTAAATAATACCTCGCTCGGCTTTTTCTACATCGTAGTCAGCAGCTTGCAATAATTTAAGGATGATATTTTCTACGTCCTCTCCAACGTAACCTGCTTCGGTAAGAGTTGTAGCATCAACAATAGTAAAAGGCACATCAAGAATTTTTGCTAATGTTTGAGCCATTAAAGTTTTTCCAGAACCTGTAGGGCCAACAAGCAATACATTACTTTTTTGGAGTTCCACACCATCTGAGCTCACGTTAGCCTCGACTCGCTTAAAGTGATTGTGAACGGCTACAGAGAGAATACGCTTGCAACGTTCTTGTCCAATAATATAATTTCCAAGATGGCTATAAATATCTTTAGGTTTAAGTAAATTTTGAACATCTTGGTTTTTTACCTGCGTCCATTCTTCTACTATGATTTCGTTGCATAGTGCAATGCATTCATCACATATGAAAACAGTAGGGCCTGCAATTAATTTTTTAACTTCTTCCTGGCTTTTCGCGCAGAAAGAACATCTGTAGTTATTGTTTTTTGGCGGTTTTTTTTTGTTCATAGCGTTCCTCGATGGGTGATCAAGAAAAAAAATGGCTTAAAGTTTTAATTGGACTTCATTTTTTTTTCTTTTCAACTACATCTTCGCGTTTATTAATTAATTTATCAATCAATCCATATTTCAAGGCCTCTTCACCTGTCATATAGTTATCTCGTTCTGTATCTTGTCTAACTTTTTTTGGGTCCTGTCCGCAGTGAGTTGCGAGGATCCCGTCAAGAATTACTCGTATTTTAGATATTTCTTTTGCTTGAATTTCGATATCGGAGTGTTGACCTTGAAAACCGCCACTCGGTTGATGAATCATTATTCTTGCGTGAGGAAGAGAAAAACGTTTCTCCTTAGCTCCAGCAGCTAATAGTAATGCTCCCATGCTTGCTGCCTGACCGATGCAAATAGTCTGCACGTCTGGTTTAATGTATTGCATAGTATCGTATATAGCCATACCTGAGCTTACCTGCTCACCTGGGCTATTTATATAAAGATAAATATCTTGATCTGGTTGGTCTGACTCTAAAAACAGTAGCTGCGCAATAATGGCATTGGCTACATTGTCATCAACTCCTGTGCCAAGAAATACGATTCGATCTTTAAGTAGCCGAGAATAAATATCGTAGGAACGTTCGCCGCGGTTGGTTTGTTCTATTACAATTGGAATCAAAGTGTTATGTATCTCCGTCATATGGTTTTATCTCAATTAAAAGAGTGTAATGAATTAACAAGTGCACTCTTAGATTTTACTGTGAATCACTTAAGAACCAAAATAGCAGGCCTTTTAAAATAAATACTATATATAAATTGGTTTCAATTATTATCAATATTGTCTTTTCTGTCAACAAATTCTTCTTTGGTCTGAACCCTCCTCGATACCTATTTAAGGATTTTATCCCGTTTAAATTGGCTCTACAGCCTAGCTAAGACAACACTTTTGCCTATTTATTTTACAGATCCAAGATCAAACCATCTTAGCACAGCATGTTGAAAGTTTCTTCACCCCACCCTCTAATAACCGAAGTTTATGGTCTCTTAGAAATCATAAAAAAAGGTTTTGCTATCAGTTTGCACGTACAAGCTAGACATGG
>CAJJDL010000053.1 GCA_905182935.1 uncultured Nitrospinaceae bacterium
TTCTGTATTTTTTTTTTATAGTATAGAGGCTTGTTGAATAGTGTTTTGTGGGTTTCCATTAATAATTTTGGAATATTCAGGTTCTCTGGGCAACGAGGGATGCAATCTCCACACTCTGTGCAATTGAAAGAAAACTTACCAGGGAACCAATGCCCTTGTCCTTCAAGCATATTATAACGAAAACTCCCATAGTCACTCATGTTGTAACCCTCCACGAGATTTCTAAATCTGAGAACCTCAGGAATATTAATGTTTTCAGGGCAAGGCAAACACTGATCACATAGCGTGCATAGATTTGAGATTTTTGCTAAAGGAGCATCCATCTCATTTTTGATCTTGGAGAATACTTGGTTCGAGCAGTTATCTTGATTTAGAATAGCTAAATTTTGAGAAAAATGTTTTGTCTCGTGCATACCCATACTTAGGGTTGTGATTTGAGAATGTGATAAGCAAAATCTTCCATTAAACTGAATGGGCGTAATAGGCTTGCAAATCTCTGCAACCTTTGTAGAAGGTTTAAATAACATCCCACCTTTTTCGTTGGGAGAAATTATAAAAACACCCATATCCATTTCGCCAGCTAATTTGACCGCTGGGAGATTACGTTGGAAAAAATAATAATAGTGAAGGTTGACGAAACTAAATAGATCAGTTTGCATGGCATTTACTATGATATCGAGTGGTGCATGCGTGGAAAACCCAATATGACGAATCAACCCCTCATTCTTTAATTTATGCAATGTTTCTACAGGGCCATTTTGCTTTGTGGAGGCATCTAATAATTCCTTGTTATTAATGCCATGCCACCCATAAAAATCGATATAGTCCAAGTCAAGAGCTTTCAGTTGTTCTTCGACAAGGCTCCGCGTCTCATCACCTGTCATGGGGGCGCCTTTTGTCATTATTTTGAATTGATTTCGCGGGACACCCAACTTCTTCAGGGCAAAACCAAATAGCCGTTCACTTTTCATATACCCGTAGGCAGTTTCTATATGATTAATACCAAGGTCTAATGCCATGCGTGTAGTGGAAATACAGTTATCAATAGAATCTTTAGGTAAATGGTTTCTGGGGGCGTCCCATCCTTTCTTGAACCGCATTCCTCCAAGAGTTATTACAGAAAGAGACTCTTCTGTTTTTCCAAATCTTCTGTATTCCATATCAGGATTAAAGCTCATAACATGTTTTGGCGTTAAATTTTTGGGTGATGAGGTCCCTAGGAGCTAAACTAGTTTCAACCACATTTATAGTTCATGATTTAAACTATAGCAGTCTATTTGCAATAAGGCGCTTAATATGACAGGTAAAAAAATGAGACCTCGTATATAATGAGCAAACTAAGGTAGTTAACTTTACAGGGTAACTTTTAAAATCGTCCTATTTTCTTATGAATTCGTTTAGATTCATTCATTGTTCCGATTTACATATCGACAGCCCATTTAAAGGGTTATCTTCGGTAGAACCTAAACTGGCCGAAACTCTTCGTAAATCAACTTATAAGGCATTTCAGAACATTGTTGAACTTGCACTTCAAGAAGAAGTTGACGCTGTTATGATTGCTGGAGACATATACGACGGATCCGATAAAAGTCTAGAGGCGCAGCTTAAATTTCGTAGTGGGTTACAGAAACTTTCCGATTCGGGTATCGACACCTTTATTGTAAATGGCAATCATGACCCTCTCGATGGCTGGTCAGCTTCCCTGAATTGGCCTGAACGAGTTCACTTATATTCAGGCAATCGTACGGAGTGTTTCCCAGTAACTAAAAATGGGGAAGTAAAAGCGCATATTTATGGAATAAGTTACCCCACGCGAGATGTGAGAGAAAATTTAGCTTTGAAATTTATCCGCAGTAATCAGGGTTTTGCTGTTGGCTTGCTCCATTGCAATGTGGGACATCAAGCTGGTCATGATAATTATGCTCCTTGTTCGATAGAAGACCTAGTCACTAGTAAAATGGACTATTGGGCTTTAGGCCATATCCATCGCTTTCAAGTGTTGCGTGAGAGTGAGCCAGCTATAGTTTATTCTGGGAATAGTCAAGCTAGGCACATGCGAGAGACGGGCGAAAAAGGATGTTGTTTGGTTACTTTAAACCAAAGCGCCCCCCCAGTGATAAAATTTATTGCAACGGATGTTGTTCGGTTTATTCAAGGCGAATTAGATCTTTCAAGCATAATTTCATTAGAAGAAGTCATCCATGCTGCGTGCTTAAAATGCGAGTATTTTACTGATCAAGTTAAAGGAAGAGAGATTTATTTAAATTTATTATTAAAGGGGAGGACTCAGATTCATGCTGAACTGCAAAGAGAAGCAGTATTAGAAGACCTTCAAGATGAGATTAGAGCTTATTTAAAGGGAAGGACGCCATTAATTTGGATAAATCTTAAGTTAGACACTTTAGGTGCGTATGATATCGATTCCCTAAGACAGGGGAAGGATTTTATTGCTGACTTAATTGACCTTTTCGAAGTCGAAGAGAAGGCAGACTCTTTTTCAGAGCTAAAAGAATTGATTAACCCAATGTTTGAAAATTGGCAGGGTAAAAAATATTTAAAAAACTTAACTAACCAAGAGCTGAAATGTCTTTTGATTAAAGCAAAGTCTTTGTGCTTAGACAAACTATTGAAATAAATTTTAAGCGTTGAAAAGTATATGGAAATTAAGGAAATACAGGTTGATAGATTCGGAGTTTTTTTTAATAAAAATATAAAAGGTTTGAGTTCAGGCCTAAATATTATTTATGGACCCAACGAATTTGGGAAAACAACATTACTGGAATTTATACGACGTATGTTGTTTGGTTTTCCCAGAAAGAGTTCAAAAGTCAACCAATATAAACCAGTTAATGGCGGCCAAGCGGGTGGCACTTTAAAATGTGTTTTAGCGTCACAGCAATTAATTTCCATTGTTAGAGAAGAAGAGAATAAAGATGGTCCCGTAATTCGCTCAGAATCAGTAGAAAACCGTGGGCAGCCTTATTTGGATTCACTTTTAGGGTATGCGACTAAGGAGGTATTTAAGAATCTTTATGCATTCACTATTGACGAACTTCATGATATAGAAAGTTTACGTGATGAACAAATCAAGGGTCGAATTTATGGTGCAGGAATGGGGTTGGGAGAGATTTCTCTAAGAGAAATAGAGCAAGAGATAGATAAAAATTGTATAGAAATATTTAGGCCAAGGGGACGAGCTCGTATAGGTATAGCCCTTAGCCAGGTAAATGAAGTTGAAAAAGAAATTGGAGAAGCTCAGGAAAATCTTAAAAAATTTAACGAATTAACCAAGGAGCTAGTTAAACTGGATGATGAGAAATCTATCTTGATTAAAAGCATAGATGACTTGGGGTTAAGAAAGAAGTTACTTGAAACAAAGCAGGAACTATTTCCAGTAGTTATAGAAATTTTAAGCGCAGTACAAGAGGTTGGTAGAATAAAAAACATTGCAGAGTTTCCTGATAACGGTATGTCGAAAATGTCTTCCATACAATCAGAAAAACAAAACTTACTACAAAAAATTTCTGAAGAAGAGCGAGTCTATGATGAATTGAAAATCAACCTGAACAATCTGGTTGTGAATGGGGCTTTATTAAACCACGAGGGAGATGTCCTGTTTCTTCAACAATCACTTAAAGAGATACAGTCTATCACTAAAGATGAAGTGAAAATAAAAAATGAGAGCAACAATATAAATGAAAAAATCATAGATGGAATTAATGAGATGGGCATTGACTGGACTGAAAGACAAGTAGTTAAGCTAGAGTTATCTGAAGTAGAAAAAAAAGAAATCCAAGAGTTTTACATTCAATTATCTGAGTCTAGGCAAAGGGAAACTAGCGCCAAAGACAAACATAGTTTACATCAAGAACATAGGGAAGCTAATAAGCCAAAGCCGCAAAAGCCTGACCTCCCGTGGAAAGAAATATTGCCCTATGGAATAATAGTAGTTGGTTTTTTTGGGATGATTACTGGAAGTATTGCACTCAATTATTATTTTCTTGGTATAGGCTTTTTCATGGTTTGTTTTGGTGCGTTACTCCGTAATAAATTTTTGGTGAAACCAAAACCAAAAGAAGAGCCTGCAGACAATCTAGGTATAACACTCGAAAAAAATCTAAAGGAAGCCAGTGAAATAAGGGAAGCTGTTTTTAGAGGTTGGCATTTATGGCTAAAAGAAAAAGATCTTAACGAACACTTGAGTCCCCTGGCCGTAGAAAAATTAAATGACAAGGCATCTGCTGTAAAAATCAGGATGACTCAGAGAGAAGGGTTGGATGAGCGCCTTAGTGATATGACTAGGACAGTAGAAGAAGTCTCAAGACGTATAGAGAAAATTATCCCTCACTTAAAAAACTATATTGTAGATAGTGATGTTTATACAAATATACAGGTGATTGGTCGTCACGCTGACGAATCTAGGCTGGCAAGAGAAAAAAAACAGAATCTGGAAATTCAAAGCCAAGGTGTGATAGAAAAAATAGATAAATTAAAGAATAAGGTAACGGAAAAAAACAATGAACTTTTACTATTTCTAAGGTCGGTGGGTGTGGAAGATGAAAAAAGCTTTATTGCAAAAAATAATATTGGTGAGAGGAAAAAATATCTAGATGGAATTATTTATGAAAAAAAAGGGTATGTCCAGTCGCGAGTCGGTCTTGGCAATGCTTATGAGGAATTTGTTGATTCTGTAAAAGTAAGTAATCTAGAGGAAAACCATCAAAGATTAGAGATTGTCTCTGAAGAATTAAGGCAATTGAACGAAACTAAAGACAGATTACTCGAGGTGATAGGAGAGACTCGAATTCGGGTAGATTATCTGGTAAGTAGTGAAGACATGTCAAAAAAACAAGTAGAATTAGAAATAGGTCGGCAGGAAATCAAAGAGTACGCTAATCAATGGATTGTTAATAAAATTGCTCTTTACATGTTAAATAAAGCGCGAACAAAATATGAAAAAGAAAGGCAACCTTCTGTGATCAAGGCTGCGGAAAAAATATTTACTCACACGACTCAAGGTAGATATAAAAGAATTTTTAAGCCAATGGATTCAGATGATATTTTAATTGTTGATGAGCATGAACGGACAAAGGGATTATTGGAGATGAGCCGTGGTACAAGAGAGCAACTATATCTTGCTATGCGATTTGGATTGATAGACGAGTATGAAAAACGAAGTGAACCTCTTCCCATTATCATGGATGATGTTTTTGTGAATTTTGATGACGATCGCAATAATCAAATAATTGATCGCGTAAAGTACTTTGCTAAAAATCGACAAATTGTCATTCTAACTTGCCACAAACGTACGCTTGAAGCTTATTCTGCCGAAGGAGCAAACGCAGTAACTATTACATGATAGTTTTTTTATGGTGAAATTTATGAAATATTTTCAACTCAGTTTACTGGTATTAGTTTTTATTTTTTTTTCATCAAGTGTGGCCTTTTCAACAGCTACCAATAAATTCAATCAACTGGTTCTAGCTAAAAATAATTTAGAGTCGAGTTTTGGAGTGCGTTCTGTTGAATGTTTTCCATTTGAAGAAAATATTGGTTTTACAGAGGACCAAATCCCGCTTATTGAGCGATGTCTCACGGGGACAAATCTTTTTAAATCAGCTTTAAATCAAGTGCCAAACGCTGAAATTTATTCAGTAGGTATCAGCACTCGGTTTTTAAGGACAGGGGGGTTTAATACAGTTTTAATTCCGTGGAATGCGTCTTTATTGGAAACCGTAACCTTTTTACAGGGTAAAATATCAAAAAAAAAACAGGACTTTTTTCTTAGTAAAGTGTCAACGCTCAAGGACAAGATAAACAAAAATTTCAACATTTTTTCTCTGTATTGTTCCCAGCGCATTTCTAACAAACAATGTGTTGCTGGATATGAAATTTTAGCATCAATAAAAAAAGATTCTGAGACAAAACCAATACGTTGGCAAGAAATAATCTTAGATGATAGGCAAGGCTTGGGAAAGGATTCGCATTCGTATCGAATAAAATACGATAGCACACCAAAGTTAGCTCTTAAAATTCTTCAGCTGGATCCACAAAAAGTATGGTCCCCTCGTAATCAGATGTATAAAAGTATCGATTTAAAGTTTAATAAAGCTCTTAAAAAGAGACTTCAAGTCGCAACATATTTTTGTTCGTCTGAGCTGACAGAAGAAAATTGCATAGAGGGTATGACTGCTTTAAACGAAATGAGTGAAAAGCAAAGCATGCGAATGAAGGCTTGGGGGGAAGTGGTTATTGAGAAATATAATACATTTATTAAAGATGACTTTGATGTGTCTATTCGGTTTGATTTGCCAGTAGATAAATTAGTAAATTATTTTTCATCTAAAACTAATAAAGTGGAAGCAACAGAAAATTTTGTTATTGCCGAGAAATTGGAAAAGCGAACTTTAAATAATTCAAGTGGGCTTCGGGCAGTTTGTGACTTGGAAGGTATGCGCTCGAAGTTATGCTCAAAAGCGTTTAATAACTTTATAAGCTTTATCACAGGAAACCGCGATTATAGAGTAAAAAATCCTTGGACAAATATAATGTTTATTGATGGAACACAGCTGGAAAGAGTGAATTTTGCCTTAAATTCATCAGCACGCCATTCTTATATTTATATTGATGCCGCGAGCGAACCTGAAGATTTAGAAGATCATCTAATTAGGTTTAAAAAATAATATCTAATCTTAAAAAATGAAATGGTGGGACGAAATCTAGTCACCGGCAGGAGGGTTTTCAGTTTTCTGCTCTATCGACTGAGCTATCTGGGCAACTTCACACATACAATTATTTTTCTACCCAAGAATTACACGATTACAATTTGACTGGGATATACTTTGTGTGGGGGAGAAATTAACGAAAGTATGAATTTAGTGAAAGTGCCCAGGAACGGAATCGAACCGCTGACACGAGGATTTTCAGTCCTCTGCTCTACCGACTGAGCTACCTGGGCAGCTTCACTTTTTCTTGTATAAAACAGGAAGTTGTAATGGTTTTCTGTTTTTTTAAATTAAGAATTTAGTATGTGCGCAACCAACATCCAACTTTAAAAAGTGTCGAATATACCTTAGATAATAACATAAGTCTATATGTACAGGAATTTTAAAGGCATTATTTTTTCTTCGATGTTTTTTTATTTTTGGTATAATTCCCTTAGGCCTTTAGTGTCAAGGTGAACTTAGAAGGGTTATTATCTAAACAAAGGAATGGAATCCGCCTATGTTAGTTCTTACGAGAAAAGTTGGTGAAAGCATCAAAATTAATGAAGATGTGAAAATTACCGTTATAGAAGTAAAAGGAAGAAATATTCGTCTCGGAATCGAAGCTCCAAAAACTACTAAGGTTTACCGCGAGGAAGTATTTCTTAAAATTATGGAAGAAAATAAAACAGCTGCCAATACTCCCGTAGGGTTTGATCCAGGGAAAATCACCGAGTTTATTTCGGATAAATTAAAAAAATGAAATACGAAACTGCGCATTTTGGTTCTATCGAAATTCAAGATGACCAAATCCTTCATTTTCCAGATGCTTTGTATGGTTTTGAAAATGAAAAAGAATTTGCTCTTCTTCCACTTGATCCTAATATTGAAAGTCCCATGGAGTGGCTTCAATCGTTAAGAAGCAAAGAACTAGCTTTCATTGTAACGGACCCATTTTTATTTGTCCCGCAATATCAAATGGTTTTGAGTGATAGTGAAAAAACCCAACTGCAAATTACAACAACTGAATCCGTAATGATTCGAGTTATTGTCACGATACCGAAGGTTCATGTTGATATGACAGCAAATTTAGTTGCACCTCTGGTAATCAATCAGACAAATCAGCTCGCTAAACAAGTTGTTCTAACAAATGCTGAATATGATACCAAATACCTTTTGATCTCCCAAAAAGAGAAAGAAACAGCCTGAGGAGACTTTTTTAAGTCATCTTATTTATTGTTGAATCGTTTAGTGGAGGTGATGTATCCTATTTGTTGTTACTAGTTTATTTTCTCCGTTTATCTGTGTTTTTTTCAGATAAACGGTTTTTTTATGTATAAAGAAAGGTGATTAGGTTATGGCATTTAATGATGAACTAGATATTCTTTTAAAAAACTTAGCTGATGAAGCTAAAAACTTTAAAGATGCTGAGGGCCGTGACGAAGAAACAGAAGCCCTCAAAGATATGCTTGATGTTTTTATGCGCGGTACTCAAAGCGTACGCGAGCGCATAGATCAATATAATGAGCGGCGCTGGAACAGGTGATTTTTTGAGTTAACGTAGGAAAGTTTTTAAAATTTTTAGTTTGGACAAATCGGAAGACGCCCCTTATTAGGATTACTATTTTCTCTTAAGGCACGGCAAGAATCCATATGGGATTTCCATAGCTTATCAGCTGACTTATCATCGATTTTATTTTTTACGACATCTAGCTCTTCAAGGTTAATAAGTGTTTTGGATTGGAGGATTGCCTTAAGTCCTTTGAGGCTAATTTGATTGTTGAAAAGGTCAAGGCTTTTGAGGTTAGACAAGTAGGGAGAGGTTGCAATAGCTAATGCACCTTTATCGCTAATTTTGTTAACGCTTAAATCTAGCGAAGTCAAATGTGACAAATTACTTGAATCAACGAGTAGAATTACTTCATCATCACCAATATTATTTTTCATAAGATTTAGTTCTTTTAAGTTATTAAAATTCGCCCCACGAGCTAACATTTTTACTCCTGAAGATGAAATTCCATTATCCCACAAGGAAAGAAACTCTAAGTTTTTGAAATTGCTTGATTGCGTCATGATGCGCACACCTTCGTCTCCTAGTTTGTTTCCTTTTAAAGCCATACTAACTACATTTTTAAGTTCAGGTGTTTTAGCCATAATGGCCATTCCCTTAACCCCTATCTGTGAGTTATTAAGATTAATTCCTTTACCATCGGGGCTAGTTCGCTCCTTAATGTGAGCAGGAATATCTGCAGGGGGTCCTTTATGTCGTCCATAACTATGATGGCCTTTACCTCCGCTTTTGCCACCTTTACCTTTTTGATGTTTGCTGGGGTCATATCCGGATACTGATTGGGCCAAAAAGATAGTTGTTACAATTAAAGTTATTATTTTTAAAAGATGCTTCATGTTTAAGTGCTCCTTTTTATGACCCTATGGCACAGAGGAATCAGGTATAATATGGTTGTTTGCTAGTAAAAAATTTTTGCTATTTGTTGATTCGGGATATTAAATTTTGAATTAATTTCTACGCTCAATACCAATTGAAAACGTCCTAAGTCCTTGGTCAAAATATAAATTTTAATATGGATTAACTAACAATGTAACAAAATTGAAATAAAAATTCATAAAACTTTATACTTTATTGAGGGCATGCAGAAAGGTTGGGTTTTGCATTTGCCAGAATTAGATAAGGCCAGATTGCCTAGCATATTCGAATATATTCCCCGCTCTAATAATTTCGATGACTTCTCCAAGAGAATTTAATTTATAAGACTTTCCGGTCGTTTTATTAGTTAGAGATTCTTTTTCCACATCAATAATCAAATTATCCCCGGTACGAGTATCATTGACGAGTTGATCCTGTATCTCAAAAGGAATGAAGAACCCGCCATCAACAGAATTACGGTAAAAAATACGTGCATAGGATGAAGCGACTATGGCTTGAATGCCGGCTATTTTAAGACAAGCGGGTGCATGCTCTCGCGAAGAACCACAGCCAAAATTTTTACCACCTACGATAATAGTGTATTCGGATTCAAATTTTCCTTCCGCTATAAATGATTTGCTCCCATCGGGTAAACCGGCGGCATTTTTAGGGACACCTGATAGAGCAAATTTACCATAGTTTTTTTTTTCTTCAGGGTCGCTTAAACTGTAAACTAAATGTTCGGCAGGTATGATCTGATCGGTATCTATATCATTGCCTAGAACGTAGGCTTTACCTTCAATAAATTTTTTCATAGTTTTATTTTTTGTTGAGTTTTTTAGCTTAACATCTCACGTGGATCAGTGATTCTTCCTGTTAAAGCTGATGCTGCTGCTGTGTAAGGGGAAGCAAGGTATACTTCCGATTGTTTGGATCCCATTCTACCCGGAAAGTTTCGGTTTGTAGTTGAAACGACTACTTCTGTTCCGTGTGTTCTTCCAAAAGTATCTTTGGGGCCACCTAAACAGGCTGCGCAAGATGCATCACCAATCTCGCAGCCGGCATCTTTAAAAATATTTAGTAAGGTTTTACCGTCCATCGTTTTATTTTTAAGGTCGTTATAAACTTCTGTTGTTGCTGGAACAATGAATGTGCTTACCGCAACTTTTTTGCCATTGAGAAGCTTTGCCGCTGCAAGAAAGTCAGTATATTTACCTCCTGTACAGGAGCCAATATAAGAACGGTCTATTTTTATATCACTACATTCTTTAACTAGTGCTTTATTATCTGGTGAGTGGGGTTTGGCAACGACTGGTTCCATAGTTGAAGCATCATAAGTCTTCTTAAAATAGTATTTTGCATCTTGGTCTGATTGGTAAGTATTATAAGGTTTATTAGTTCTTTTTTTGACATACTCAAAAGTGACTTCATCGGCTGCAATAACTGCATTTTTTCCTCCACCCTCAATAGCCATGTTGCACAAGGTCATACGTTCTTCCATTGGAAGGTTCATGATCGCTTCGCCTGTCCATTCCATAGTGCGGTAGGTTGCTCCATCTACACCAATATCACCAATTACCTGTAAGATTACATCTTTAGCCATAATATAATCTGGGAATTTACCTGTAAACTCGAATTGCATACTTTCGGGAACCTTGACCCATAGCTTACCAGTCCCCAGAATAAAGGCAGCATCTGTGTTACCTATGCCAGTAGAAAACATGCCAAATGCGCCGGATGTACAAGTGTGGGAATCGGTTCCAAAAAGAACCTCACCTGGACGATTATGTCCTTCTTGGGCTAAAGCTATGTGACAAACGCCTTTGTAATTTTCGGTTCCTACATCGTAATAGTATGGGAGGTCCTGTTCAGAAACAAATTCACGTAGAATATCTATATTACGGTTAGCGTGTTTGTCTGCGGTAAAAATATAGTGGTCAGGTATGATAACCACTTTTTCTCGATCAAATACTTTGGCATTTTTGCCAAATTGTTCTTTGAAAATGCTGATAGTCCCTGGGCCACAGACATCATGTGTCATTAAAACATCGACATCGACCCAGATAGTTTCGCCAGGGCTAACCTTATCTTTGCCAGCGTGGGCAGCTAAAATTTTTTCAGTAATTGTCATACCCATTAAACATTCTCCTTAAAACGTATTCGAGGTTGGTCCAAAATCCAAAGCCTTTATACTTTAGGCTGAGAACTTCCTTAAACTCAGAAAAAACTCTAAATCAAGCTATAGTTTGTTCAAGAATAAACCGAAAGGTAGGCAGAATACCATTTAATTTTGCTACTGCAGTCAAAAGTTTATATAGTATTGATATTATTGGTTTAATTTAAAAATTTTCTGAGTGATTTTTTTATCAGACTTTAGTATATGTTCAAACTAATGTTGGATACATTTCAAAGATTACGTTACCACTTACCTTTAAAGCCTCGTCAGGTTCAAATTGAGATCACTAACCGCTGCAACATGGATTGTCCAATGTGCCCTCGTGAAGATTTGAATATTGAATTGGAACATATGGATTGGAGCAAGTTTGTAACTGTAGTAGATAAGTTAAATGAACGAGAAAATATTACGCTTACAGGTTGGGGCGAACCATTTCTCCATCCGCGTATTTTTGATATGATCACCTATTGTAAGAATAATGGCCATAAAGTAATGACCACTTCCAACGGCCTTTTCTTAAAGGAAACCATTTTAGATGAGATACTAAATACTGACCTTGATGAGCTTACTTTTTCTATAGACGGAGTTGAGGATAATAACGTTTTTGATGGACATACTAGTGATAAAGTATATGACAATATTAAAAAGTTAGCAAAAAAAAAAAAAAATGGAAAACCAATGATTCGTCTTCAGTCTACTCTTCATAAAGGGTGTGAGAAAGATTTGTATGATGTTATTCGATTTGGAGCACGTATCGGAATTGAGGCGATTAATGTTGGCCGTATCGATCGGAAATATGCCCCCAACTTAAAACGCCCTGGCCCTTTGGAAGAGGAACAGATTTTTCATGAAGCTGATCGTATAGCCAATGAATGTGGAATCCGTCTTGATTGGTTACAGTATGCAGTTGGTACAAAAATGGTTCGATATTTTACCGACTTTTGAGAAAAAAACTCCACAAATCTGGGAAATATTGTCTCAAAACATTTGACTATGCTTACGTGAGTCGAGAAGGGAACGTAACTCCCTGCTGTCTTTTACCTGACGTTAAAATGGGTAACCTGTTAAATGAAGACCTAAAAGATATCTGGCAGAATGATAAGTTTAATCTTTTCCGCAATAACTACCGAGATACTTGTGGGTCCTGCGATTTGTGGGTTATAGATCAGGTAGATTCTGATCAGGTAATTGATAAAAATATAAATTCACGGGTGTCTGCTTGAGCATATTTTGACCGTTTTGAGCTGGTTTTCAAAGCATTTAAAAATTACAAGCCCTAGAGCTTGTAAGTCCAATAGCTTTCCTACAGGCGTATAATTTTTTTGTTCATAGGCTATGGTTTATCCTTCGTATTTCAAATCTCAAAATTATCAAAATCGATCTTTTGATCGCCACTTATAGGATTGGTTGCAACCTGTAGTCAATTCATTTATTGTGGGTTACGCATTTTTAGATAATTTCATCTATCCGTAGTTCGATTAAATTCTTACTTTAATTAATATTTAGTAGAGAGAGATGAATACTACTGAAACAAGCCCTAACATAATAGTCGATCGACGCCCGATGGTATTGGTAATTCTTGATCGTTTACGTCGGGAAATTTTGCTCGCAGTTTTTTTCGTTGCATTTTTTATTCTGACCTCTATCGAAGGACCTGCTGACTTGTCAGAGGAAGGTTACAAGGTTCTATGTGTATTCTTCCTTTGTGTGAGCCTGTGGACGACTAATCTGATTCCACTTTCAATTACCAGTCTACTTGCGATTGCATTGATTCCTATGATGGGAATCATGGATGCTGCAGAGGTGTACTCTTTTTTTGGGAATAAAGCGGTATTCTTTATTCTTGGTGTTTTTATTATGTCGGCGGCAATGATTGCTTGCGGTTTAAGTGCACGTCTTTCCATATGGGTAATTGATAACTGGGGTGATAGTCCTTCACACTTATTGACGGCAATTTACTTTCTGAGTGCGTTCTGTTCTTGCTTTATGTCTGAACATGCTGTTGCAGCAATGATGTTTCCCATTGTCTTGGAAATAGTCAACGCTCTCAATTTGAGCAAAGAAGATTCATCTTTCGGGAAAGGGATGTTTTTCGCGCTAGCTTGGGGCTGTATTATCGGAGGAACTGCCACAGTCTTTGGTGGTGGCCGTGTTCTTCTTGGTGTGGAAATTCTTGAAAAAACTGCCCACGAAACAAGCATTGGCATTTTGGAATATACTCAACTGAGTTTTCCAATGGTTATTATTCTTTTTATATGTGGATGGGTAGCACTCAAGCTCAGCTTCTCTCTAGATGTTAAAGATATAGAACCTGTGCATCGAATACTCCAGAAAAAATTAGAGGTGATGGGGGCGGTTTCCATAAAAGAAAAAGGAATTGCCGGCGTAATGTTTTTGACACTCATTGCCTGGTTATTTTTTAGCGAGGATTTAGGGATTGCCAATATTGCTCTAGTTGCTATTGTATTACTATTTGTACTAAACCTTATTAATTGGAAGATGGTTGAGGAGCATGTAAATTGGAGTATTATTTTGATGTATGGTGGCGCCATTTGCCTTGGTGAGGTTATGTCCAGGTCGGGCGCTGCGCTGTGGTTGGCTAAGCATGCCTTTGAAGGCACCTCATATAGCGTCCCAGTATTTTTACTGATAGTTGCTGTTTTATCGGCGGTGCTTACTAATTTTATGAGTAATTCTGCAGTTATTGCAGTCTTGCTTCCTCCAGCATTAAGTATGAGTGATACCTATGGAGTAAGTTTTTCTATGGTAGCGATGACAGTCATCCTTACGAGTAATTTTGCATTTATGCTTCCGATCGGTACCCCTGCTTCAGCAATTGCTTACTCATCAGGTTTTATCACTATTGGAGATATGGCTCGGACAGGTTTTTTCCTTAGCTTACTGGGTATGATTGCGTTTGCAATGCTCTTATTTTTCTACTGGCCGATGATTGGGTACCATTAAAATAAAAGTATGTTTTTCTTATAGACCGTTACGCTCGTATTAATTTTGCCCGCACTCAGTGTCAACCAATTGACAATTTAATTATATATGATATAAAAACAATTACTTATGGATATAAATAAGCAGGTTGGAAAACATAGTATTATTGGTAGCAGTCAGGGTATTCAGGATGTATTTAATATTGTGGATAAGGTTGCTACTTCTGACAGCACTATAATGATTTTTGGTGAAAGTGGTACGGGTAAAGAGCTTATAGCTCGGGCGCTACACCAAAATAGTAATCGGGGAAATAAACCCTTTATCGCTGTGAACTGCGGGGCAATTCCTCATGAGTTATTGGAAAGCGAATTATTTGGATACGAGAAAGGTGCATTTACAGGGGCCTCTCAAACACGCATTGGACGTTTAGAACTGGCAAATGGAGGGACAGTTTTTCTTGATGAAATAGGTGACATGCCATCTGCTCTTCAAGTAAAGCTCTTGCGTGTATTGTCTGAGAATGAGATTGATCGGTTGGGTGGAAATAAACCGGTTAAAATAGATGTAAGGTTCATTACAGCTACGCATCGCAATCTAGAGGATGCGATAAAGGAAGGAAAATTTCGCGAAGATCTTTATTATAGGCTTAACATCATCCCAATAGTTATACCGCCATTGCGAGATCGTAAGAGCGATATTCCCCTTTTGGTTCATCATTTCTTGAATAAGTGTAATGAGAACCAAGGACAGCTTCCAAAGACAATTAGCAGTGAAGCTATCGAGTT
>CAJJDL010000054.1 GCA_905182935.1 uncultured Nitrospinaceae bacterium
AGCATACTCACAAAAAAAATTAACTATAAAATAATTTCATTGAAGTTAAGCTGAATTAAAAATAACAAATACTAAAAATAATATATCAAACTATATTTAAAGCCATTTGCTATTCGTTTTTTGCGGCTGGTAAGCAGTCATGAATTCAAGAGCTGACAACGGATCTGGCAGAACATTAATCAAATCTAGAGTTGATTGTTTTGCAAACTTAAGCTCGACCATCCGGTTTAAGTTGAGAATAAAAGCATCATAAAATTTATTTGTATTGATAAATACTATCGGTTTTTCTGTAAGACCAAGCTGTTTCATTGATATAATCTCGGTTGCTTCTTCCAGAGTTCCAATTCCACCTGGAAGGACAATAAAGGCATCTGAACGCTCATCCATAATTGCTTTACGGCTACGCATATCTTTTGTAACAATCAATTCATCAGCTTTCGCATATTCTATAGGTTGCTCATTATTAAGAAAAAACTCAGGGATAACTCCAACTACACGACCCCCTTTATCATGAACTCCTCGGGCGACGTCACCCATTAACCCAATACCCCCTCCACCAAAAATCAGATCAAGCCCTAATAAACCAATCCTCTGCCCAAGGTCTGTCGCTACTTGATGGTAAACTTTGTCGACAGCATTGCTCGATGCACAAAACACACAGATCGATTTCATTGCCCTCTCCTTTTATCTCGATAAATTACCTCTCTTAAACAGCCTCAGCTAAAATAAAAAACTCACTTCTTGTGTGCCTATCAGAAAAAATCGATTTAAAAAATAACCAACTAAGAAAAAATTTGTCAATCCATAGGCTTTAGCATAAAGTTCTATACCTATGGTATATATTCTAAGTTACATTAATTATTAATCTATTAAATAATTAAATATATACTTAATAAAATAATTGCAAGGCCAACTAAACCAGATATTGCAGTCGTGATATAATCTGATCTATAAAATCATTAAAATTAAGGGTAGTTATGTGTAGAAAATATATGCTGTTCTTTTTAATTACATTGGCTTTTTCACAAACTAGTTGCTCTTTACACTCTGGTTCAACTTATGACCGAGAAGAAATGGGTCAACCACAAAGTTTTAGTAAAGGGGTTATCATTTCTGTGCGTAATGTAAAGATTAAGGGTACTGAGTCTGGCGTTGGTATTGTTTCAGGTGCAGTGATGGGTGGTTTAGCTGGTTCACAAGTTGGGAGCAATGATGCAACTAGCGCTATAGCTGCCATTGGTGGAGCTCTCGTTGGAGGATTAATTGGATCTAAGGCTGAGGAAATGGCAATGAAAGACTCCGCTGCCGAGTTTGCAATTCAACCTGATATTGGCGAACCTTTTACTTTTATTCAAGAAAACGAAGAAGAATTAAAATCTGGTGAACGTGTGTTAATTATTAATTCTGATAAAATGAGAATTATCAGAGACCAGACTATGAAAAAATAACCGAAAGTCAAATCAATGAAATATATTTCCACCAAAGAGGTCTTCAGCCTCTCCATGATCTTCAAGTGGGGCATCTAAAATTTCTATAACTTCAATCATGCTAAATATTTCACGAGTTACCGGGTTTCTCAGGTCAAAATAGCGAAAACCTCTGTAGGTTGGATAAAATTCTTCAATAGTAATGCGCTTGCAAATTGCTCCTTTCGACTCGGCCTCACACAGATAAGTATCTAAAAAAAAACTATCTGTGCACTCCAGAACTACTGAAGATTTATTTTTTGATATGATTAGCAGATATCGTTCACCTTCGACCATATTCCCTCAAAATATAATTCCCACAGTTAATCTTTTTCATCTGGCGAAAACAGTTTTTTATATTCGCCGATAGCATAACGATCTGTCATACCTGAAATATAATCGCAGATACGCCTTTGCAACGAACCTTCATTCTCTGCTAATTGCACCGACTCTGGCAATAAAGCAGAATTCGATGTAAAAGCTTGAAATAATCCTTTTAGACATATTTCTGATTTAAACTCCATACGCTTAACTTTACGATGATTATATAGATTTTTATGAAGGAACTTTTTCAACTCTCCACTTTTTTTAGTCATTTTTGGACTAAACCCCGCCATACGTTTTTTGGCATATCTGACATCATCTACACTTTGAATTTTATTTGATTTTAAATTTTCTAACGTCGCCTGCCTAAAATCGGTTATAAGGTCATTGATTATCTGCCGGACAATTTGATATTTTTTAAGCTTAAAATCCAAATCTTTATACTTTTTATCTAATTTTTTTTCGTGCTCTCTCCAGAGTAATAGTTTGCGAACCTGTTCTAGGTTAAGAAGACCCGAAGTGATCCCATCATCTAAGTCGTGTGCGTTGTAGGCTATCCCATCTGCGTAGTCTGCAACTTGTGCCTCTAATGATGGAAATTGATAGCCCTTCATTTGCATTATTGGATTTTCAGAGTCAAGCGAATGTTTACTGATACCCTCCTGGAGTTCCCAGGTTAAGTTGAGTCCATTAAATTCAGGATATTTTTTTTCCAATAGTGTTACCACTCTTAATCCTTGTTTATTATGTTCAAATCCACCATGGCCCCTTAACAGGTCATTAAGTATTTTTTGTCCGGTATGACCAAAAGGAGGATGTCCTAAGTCATGGGATAATGCGATAGACTCTGCCAGGTCCTCATTCAACTGCATAGATTTACAGATAGAGCGAGCAATCTGGGCCACTTCCATAGAGTGGGTAAGTCGAGTTCGATAATAATCCCCCTCATGATATACAAATACCTGTGTCTTGTATTCAAGCCTGCGAAATGCTGAAGAGTGTATAACACGATCTCGGTCTCTTTGAAAAAGAGTTCTATACGAATGCTCTTCTTCTTTATGCTGACGTCCCCTACTACTTCCACTTTTAACCGCATAAGGAGCCAAGCTTTTATTCTCTATGTTTTCTATGTCCTGTCGTTTGACCAGATTCCCGTATTTCATTGAATAATCTCTGTATAAAAAAAAAAAAAAAAGTTTGGGTTTCACCAATTCTAACAGATTTTTTTTCTGCTTTCTTGAATGAGATAAATCCCCTCAATTTTTAAGAACCTTATGAAACAATCAATAGCTTTTTATGGGGTTCCGGACCTTAAGGTTTTACCCAGCATAGACAGATTAGACTAAGCTAATAAAAACAAATAGTTGATATAATTTTTATTAGAGTTTAAACTTTCAAGATAAAAACATCTAAAAAAATTGGATTTTAAGGCAATTTTGCATTATAAATATACTCTTTGGTAGTATATTTTGAACCTCCAATAGAATCCAAACAAACCTTGCGAGATCTTCACCAATCTAAAGATTCTTTATTATCTGCATATCCCAAAAGATACTACATGATTGGGTACGCCAAGCTTTTTAATTTTTGGACTTTTTTTATAAAACTTTGCGAAAATAGCAATACGGAAAACCTAATTTTAATCATCCCAAAAAGGGAAAACAAAGGAAACCTCAAGGAATGAAGAAAAAGTATCTAAGGGCACCAGACCCAACATCTGTAGCTGAGCATGTTGCCCTAGAAATAGCGCAGCTGATGATTCACCACCGTACTCCCAAATTTAGCAAAATATTCGCCGCGGCAGGAGGTATGTTGTAATGCCCAGAAAATATAATTTCAGTGCGGGCCCAGCGATGTTACCAGAAGCCGTGTTAAAGCAGGCGCAAGAAGAATTGCCTGATTGGCATGGTTGTGGGGCCTCGATCATGGAGATGAGTCACAGAGGCAAGGAATTTGTATCTGTTCACGAGGAGGCAGAAAAGGATGTCCGTGAACTGTTGGATGTACCTAAGAATTATAAGGTATTGTTTTTACAAGGAGGTGCGACTGCTCAGTTTGCAACAATTCCCATGAATCTGCTTCGTGGAAAAACTAAAGCTGATTATATTTGGACTGGTGCTTGGGGAAAGAAAGCAATTAGTGAGGCAAAGAAATATTGCAAGGTGAATATTTCGGCTTCCTCTGAAGCTGATAAATTCACCACCATTCCTCCCTTTGAAAACTGGTCTTTGAATTCAGATTCTGCTTATGTTCATTATACTCCAAACGAAACAATAGGTGGTGTGGAATTTCATTGGATTCCTGATACCGGGGATGTGCCACTGGTTGGCGATTTTTCCTCGACGATTTTATCCCGTCCATTCAATGTGAGTCGTTTTGGGCTGATTTATGCGGGATCGCAAAAAAATATTGGATCAGCGGGCGTCACGTTAGTAATTGTTCGCGATGATCTCATTGGGAATTCGTTATCCACGACCCCGAGTGTTTTCGATTACGCGCAACAAGCTGAAGCGGATTCGATGTTGAATACTCCTCCGACGTATGCGCTCTATTTGGCGGGTTTGGTCTTCAAATGGGTGAAAAAACAAGGGGGGCTTTCCGCTATGGCAAAATTGAACGAAAACAAGGCCAATAAATTGTATGCCGCGATTGATAATTCGAACTTCTATAGTAATCCCGTGGAAAAAGCTTCGCGGTCTTGGATGAATGTGCCATTTGTGTTGGC
>CAJJDL010000055.1 GCA_905182935.1 uncultured Nitrospinaceae bacterium
CTTTTTAATTGTTTGGGATTTTATCGATTATGCTCGTAGAAATAATATTCCTGTTGGTCCGGGTCGTGGTTCAGCTGCTGGAAGTCTTGTCGCATACTCTCTTCGTATAACAGATGTCGACCCGCTCAAATACGATCTTCTTTTTGAAAGGTTTCTGAATCCAGAGCGTGTAAGTATGCCTGATATAGATATCGATTTCTGCATGGATAAACGAGATGACGTAATCAAATATGTTACCGAAAAATATGGGGGGAATCAAAATGTAACACAGATCATCACTTTCGGTAGTATGAATGCTAAGGGTGTTCTGCGCGATGTGGGACGCGTTTTGGATATGCCTTATGGAGAGGTAGATAAAATAGCAAAACTAGTACCAAATAAATTAAACGTGACTCTTAAAGACGCATTTAAAGAGGAGCCTCGTTTTGAGAGTATGCGCAAAGAGAGTGAAAAAGTAGCAGAACTTTTAAGCGTAGCAAAAAACTTAGAAGGTTTACCTCGTCATTGCTCCACCCATGCCGCCGGTGTTGTTATATCGTCAAAGCCTCTCACCAATTTTCTTCCGCTATATAAATTCCCAAGTAAAGGTAAAAGTGAACATGATGAAGTGGTCACCCAATATTCGATGGGGAGTGTGGAGAAATTAGGCTTATTAAAGATGGACTTTTTAGGACTCAAAACTCTTACCGTTGTAGATAATGCTCTTCGCCTAATTAAGGATTCAACAAATGTCGACTTAGATATGGCGACGACTCCAATGGACGATCAAAAAACATTTGAACTTCTTTGTGGTACACGGACTCTAGGAGTTTTTCAGTTAGAAAGCTCAGGTATGCGCGATTTACTCAAAAAAATGAAGCCTGACTGTTTTGAAGACATAATCGCATTGCTTGCTCTTTACCGACCCGGTCCACTCGAAAGTGGGATGGTGGATGATTATATTAAACGTAAACATGGCAAGCTGCAGGAAAAGTATGAGTTGCCTCAATTAAAAGATGTTCTCCAAGAGACCCATGGCGTCATTCTTTATCAGGAACAAGTAATGAGAATTGCCAGTATTTTAGCAGGTTTTAGCCTTGGAGATGCTGATCTTTTACGAAGAGCTATGGGTAAAAAGAAACCCGAGGAAATGGAAGCTCAGAGAGCAAAGTTTATGAATGGTGCAGAGGGGAATAGTATTAATTTAAAAAAAGCAAAAATAGTTTTTGATCTTATGGAAAAATTTGCTGGATATGGATTTAATAAGTCACATAGCACAGCATATGCTTTAGTTTCTTACCAGACAGCTTATTTAAAAGCACATTACCCATTACAGTTTTTTGGAGCACTTATTACCGCAGATATGGATAACACTGATAAGGTAATTCGGTATATCAACGATTGTCGTGATATGAAAATTAAGGTTATGCCTCCGAATGTTAATGAAAGTATGAAAGGTTTTACAATTGCTGAGGGTCATCTTATTTTTGGGCTGGGTGCAATTAAAAATGTTGGATCAAGTGCGATAGCTTCAATTATTGAAAACCGTAAAGAGAACGGGCGATTCTCGACATTGCTGGAGTTATGCGAAAGTGTCGATTTACGGCTTGTTAATAAACGTGTTGTCGAGAGTTTAATTAAGAGCGGAGCTTGTGATTCTTTGAATCAAAATCGTTCTAAGATGTTTGAAAATCTCTCCAAAGTAATAGAAATGGGGCAATCAAAACAAAAAGACCGAGAGCTCGGTCAAAGTAGTATGTTTGAAGTTTTTGAGGACGAGGGTCATGAAATATTAGAACAAAGCTTACTTGAAGATTGGAGCGATCAAGAACGTTTGAAGTATGAAAAAGAGACCATTGGATTTTATATCTCAGGTCATCCTCTTGAACAGTTTACTAACGAACTTTCATGGTTCACTGATTCTTCTTCAGCAAGTATTCTTGAAAAAAATACAGGTAGTGAGGTTAGTATTGCGGGTATTCCAGCAAAGGTTTTGCCTAAGGTGACAAGGAAGGGAGATAAAATGGCCATTGTCACATTGGAAGATTTAAATGGCTCGATAGAAGTTATTCTTTGGCCCGAAATATATTCTGCTATAGAAAATATTTTATCTGATAACGATCCAATTCTGGTTCAAGGATCGGTTGATTCGGATGGAAATGAACCTAAAGTGATTGCAAAAAAAGTTTGTTTGTTAAAAGAAGCGAAGGAACATTGGAAAGGAAAGGTTCATATTCGTTTTCGCACACCCGGGTTGGAAAAAAGCACATTGATTTCGATTAAGGAAATTCTGGAGAAGTATAAGGGGAACAATGAAGCCTTTATAGAGTTTTTATTTCCAGATTCTAAAATTAGAAAACTATCAGTTGGTGAAGATTGTAAAATTAAGCCTTGTAATGAAATCATTCAAGAAATCAATGCTGTTTTAGGAGAGGGTTCAATTAGGTTTGAATAGAATTTTATGTGCAGCACTTTAACTCTGTTAATGTGAATAAATATTACTTGTGAGACAATTAGTTCGTGGTGTTTTTATTTAATTTATTATGAATATAGTAACTATAAAAAATTCCGATAAAGTGAAAGTTTTTAAAGATTATTTGCCAAATGGTCTGACCGTAGTTTCAGTCGAACAGTCTCATATCCATAGTATTGAACTTGCTATGTTTGTTCGTTCTGGTTTGAGGTTCGAGAATGTGAAAAATAATGGAATTTCACACTTTATTGAACATATGCTTTTTAGAGGTAATAAGAAGTACTCTAATTCATATGCGCTGAATCAGGAGTTTGAGTCTATAGGGCGTGATCTTCGAGCATCAACTATGAGTGACCACACATACTTTGGTTTCAGCCCACACATATCCAATTTAGAGCGTTCTGTAGAATTGTTTTCAGATTTTTTTCTAGAGCCTACGTTTCCCGAGATCGAATTAGAACGCGGAATAATTCTTGAGGAATGTCTAGAAGATTTAAATGAGAAGGGCATAGATGTTGATATTAATAATCTTGCCTGTAAATTACT
>CAJJDL010000056.1 GCA_905182935.1 uncultured Nitrospinaceae bacterium
GAAATAAGGCGCCCAGAGTTAGGGATGGGGGTTGTGTTTACCGTAGAGGAAGATACAGAGGGAGATGCAGAAAACTACATTGTTCACTGGGAAGAAATTGTCGATCATGTTCGGTTACAGCCCAAATTAATCACTAGTCCTCGTACTGAGATATGCCCGGAACCTTTTGGCAAAGATTACGGAAAGTTAGTTGTTCTTTGGGATGGGAGGGTGATTCCGTGTTGTGTCGATTACAATGCAAAATTAACGATAGGAAGTGTCGAACATGATACGATTCAAAATTTGTGGAAAAATAAAAAAATTGGAATCCTGCGCGAGCAGCATCTAAAAGGAGAATTTCCAGATACTTGTGCTAATTGTAATGAATGTGAAAGTAATAAAGCAGAGAAGCGGTTTTTTACAAGTGCACTAACAGAATGATTCAGGACATGAACCCCGCAGAGGCAACCTTAACAAGAGAAAAAGTTTTAGAAGAAAATAAACGTGTTCATAAATTAGAAGACCAATCCTACCTTGATAGACATCCGGAACAAACCAATTTTTTTCAGGCACGAATTTTAAACAAAACAGTGAATCAAGTATGCTCGTTAATTAAGCCTATGAAAGGAGATATTTTAGAATTGGGATGTGGGACGGGGTATTTATATCTGGAGTTTTTAAAACGTGGGTACAAAATAACTGGAGTCGACTTATCGGCTGAAATGATTAACGTATTGGAAAGTCGAATTCCAAAGAATTGCGAAAAGCGCTCTAAATTAGTTGTCAGCGATGTAGAGTCATTTGCTGAAATAGATGATAAAAAATATTCTGCCATTGTTGTTTCAGCTTTATTGCACCATCTCTATGACTATGAATCCGTGATAAAAATGTATTGTGAACGTTTGATCCCAGGAGGGGTGTTCCTTGTTTTCTTTGAACCTTTAAAACAGAATATCAATTCCTCCATTCGCTATACTATGCATAAAACATTAGCTGGGATCGATGAGTCCCTTTATCGGCAACAAATGATGCGAAAAAGAATATCAGTTTTAGATGGAGAGTATCATCACGCAGACTATCAGCGACAGTTTGGTGGTATCGATCCACATAGAGTTGCTGATGTATTTACCAAAGAAGGCTTGAAAATTAAAAAAATCGAAAAATATTGTGCGAGACGATTTGGTCTCAGTTCTTTACTTGCAACTTGTTTGTTTAAAACCCAGAATACCTTTAACCTTTTAGCTGAAAAATGATACTAGGTTATCCTTTGATTAAGTTGGTTAAGTATTGACCTATATAATACAAAAAAATTTATCAAGCTATACAAGTTCCAATATTTTTAGGTTCTGAAGATGAGGAGAGTTTCTAAGAGCATCTTCGCCTCTTGGACTGATTTTGTTGCCTGCCACATTGAGTTGCTCAAGACAAGGAAAATGTTTTGCCTCAGCCATGTGAAAAGCACCATCATCTCCGATTGCATTCAAAGTAAGTATAAGCTGTCGTAAAAGAGGGAAAGCCGTTGACTTAGCCAAAGATTTTGCTCCTTCAGAATGGATCCAATTTTCGTTTTCCAAAAACAGGTTTTCGAGGGAGATAAAATATTTTGATTCAGCCAGTGCAGTTACTCCGGTATCCTTAATATTATTATTGTTTAGTCGAAGAAATTTTAATGTTTTCATATTTGGGCTTTGGGCAAGAGCCTTAGCGCCTTCAGGGCCCAAATTATTTTCTCCTAAATCAAGATATTGAATTGATTTTAAATTTTTTGATTCTGCTAATACTTTAGCCCCTTCAGCCCGAAGATCATTATTGTTAAAATCAAGAAATTTTAATTTTGTTAGAATGTTTGATTTTGATATAGAAATTGCGCTATCAGTTGTTAGATCATTATTAAAGAGAAATAAGGATTCCAGATTGCAAAACGCATCGGATTGCGATAATGCATAAATCCCATCATCACTTATATGATTGTTAATAAGGGATAGCTCCTTAATCTTAGGAAATGCTTTAGAAATTGCTAAGGATTCTAATCCTAAGTCTGAAATTGAGTTATCTGAAAGGTCAAGTGATTCCAACATGTTGAGTTGATACTCAGAAAAACCGCTCATTCCAGGATTATCAAGGCAGGTATCGCGAATTTTTAAAATTTTTAAACGTCGGCCAAAATCTGAGTTTGCTAGAGAGTGAATTCCAAGAGATTCGATTCGATTATAAGATAAATTCAGGCTATTAACTTTGTTAAGTGATTTAGAAAGTGCCAACACCTTCCCTCCCAAAGCCCCTATTTCGTTGCTTGACAGGTCAAGAGTAGTAAGTCGAGGGAGGTTAGTGCTTTTAGATAGTATAAAAACTCCTTCGTCGTCTAGATTATTATTAGATAAGGAAATAGATTCTATATTTTCTAGCCATTTGCAAGTGCAGAGGTGTCCGAGAGAATTAGAAGCCATACTTGTTTCACTAAGATCAATGGACTTAAGGTATTTTAGGGGCTCCATTGAGAATAATTGTTTAAAATCATTTTCAGTAAATCGATTTCCCTGTAAATTCAGGCTTTTATTATGTCGATCGAGCCTTTGAAGAACAAGTTCTCCAAGGTCAGTATCATTGGCATTTTTTTCAAATGAGCGCAGAAACTCAAGGCTATTATCAATGTCCTTAGCTTCTTTCATAGGCCGAAATACAAGTAGTATAAAGATTTATTAAAATTAGGTTTATCCTTAGATTTTACAGGGGATCCGTTGAAAAGCAAGCAAAGCGATATGCTATTGCAGAACATAGTGAAAATAAGAAAAATCGGGTTTAGTGAGGATTGAGATGGGAGGAGATCAGTTGAGATTTACAGATACTGCCTTTGATACACCTCTTTCTTCCATAGTAATTCCATAAAGCACATCAGCAAACGACATAGTTTTTTGGTTATGTGTGATAAGGATAAACTGAGTATTTTTAGACATTTCCTTAAGCATCTGTTGAAACCGAATAACATTTGCTTCGTCAAGAGGGGCATCAACTTCGTCTAAAAGACAAAAAGGACTAGGCCTTACTTTAAATACAGAAAACATTAGAGCAATAGCGGTCATCGCTTTTTCTCCTCCAGAAAGCAGGGTTAAGTTTTGCATATTTTTTCCAAGAGGATTAGCGCTAATTTCAATTCCCGACTCAAGCGGATTAGATGCATCTGTAAGTGAAAGCTCAGCCGTTCCACCGTGAAATAAGTGGGAAAAAATTTCCTTAAAATTAATGTTAACTTGCTCAAAAGTGTCAAGAAATCTTTGTTTAGTGGTGCGATTGATT
>CAJJDL010000057.1 GCA_905182935.1 uncultured Nitrospinaceae bacterium
AACCCTTGTTCAGAATATATGTTTTTAGATGATACAGCCTGCAATTTAGCATCCATTAATCTTATGAAGTTTTATGATGCTAAGACGGGAGTGTTTGAAGTTGATGATTTTCGTCATGCTTGTCGCTTATGGACATTAACATTAGAAATTTCAGTAGCACTGGCACAATTTCCAAATGCCGAAATTGCTCGTCAGAGTTACGAGTATCGTACCTTGGGTTTGGGTTATGCTAACTTGGGTGCGTTATTAATGTTAATGGGTGTTCCCTATGACTCAGATCGAAGTCGTGCAATGACAGGTGCCATTACAGCATTATTAACAGGTGCATCTTATGCAGCTTCTGCTGAATTAGCTTCTGAAATGGGTCCTTTCGCACAATTTGCAAAAAACAGAAAGCATATGATGCGAGTAATGCGAAATCATCAAAGGGCTATATTAAATAGTGATTCGCGTGAGTACGAGGGATTGGCTATTTCCCCCCAAGGAGTGAATGCAGAGTATTGTCCCAACAGCTTGATGATAGCAGCTAAAAAGTCATGGGGCGATGCTTTGGCGTTAGGTGAAAAATATGGTTATCGTAATGCTCAGACAACCTGTATTGCGCCTACAGGAACTATTGGTTTATTAATGGACTGCGATACCACTGGAATAGAGCCAGATTACGCTCTGGTAAAATATAAAAAACTTGCAGGCGGGGGATATTTCAAAATCATCAATCAATCTGTTCCTCCTGCTCTCCGAAGATTAAATTATAAACCGGACGAAATTAGATCAATTATAGATTACTGCGTTGGAACAGCTAGCCTGGAAGGATCTCCTCATATCAATCGAGATTCATTATCTGCAAAAGGGTTTACAGATGAAACCCTCGCTAAAATTCAAGATGAGCTACCCAAGGTATTTGATATCACATTTGCCTTTAATAAGTTTGTTCTAGGAGAACAGTTCTGTAAGGAAACTCTCGGGATTTGTGGAGAAAAACTCGATTCATTCGACTTTAATATGCTTAGCCATCTTGGCTTCACCGATCAAAATATTGAAGAAGCTAATAATATTATTTGTGGAACCATGACTTTAGAGAACGCACCTCATCTCAAAAAAATACATTATTCAATTTTTGACTGTGCTAATACATGTGGAAAATATGGAAAAAGGTTTATTAAGCCTGAAGCCCATATTTATATGATGGCAGCTGCTCAACCTTTTCTATCGGGTGCTATTTCCAAGACAATCAATATGCCTAATCAAGCAACTCTTGAAGATATGGATAAGGCGCACATGCTTTGCTGGAAACTTATGCTTAAAGGTACTGCTGTTTATAGAGATGGATCCAAACTAAGCCAGCCACTTAATAGTGTTGTTAGTGAAGATTTTAAAATGCTTGAAATGGGGAGTGACGAAGAAAAACAACCTCTTAAAATTGCCGAAAAAATTATTGAAATTGTGCGTGAGAGAAAACGAAGGACTCTACCCCATCGGCGAGCTGGTTATACCCAAAAAGCGGTTATTGGAGGACATAAAGTTTACCTACGAACCGGTCAGTATAAAGATGGTTCTCTAGGTGAAATATTTATTGATATGCATAAAGAAGGAGCCGCCTACCGTAGTCTTATGAATTGCTTTGCGATTGCGATTTCTTTAGGACTTCAACATGGTGTTCCTCTGGAGGAGTTTGTTGATGCATTCGTTTTTACACGCTTTGAACCAAACGGTATAGTCACTGGTAATGAGCGTATTACTATGGCTACTTCTACTATTGATTATATTTTTAGAGACTTAGCTATTAACTATCTTGACCGGACCGATCTTGCTCAAGTAACACCTGATGACCTTCGAGCAGATGCTATTGGTAAAAATGACAAGCCGGAGGATAGCGAACGAACAAATAAAGACGATGAGAGTGGATCAAAAAATAACTAAGGAGAGATTAAAGAACAGAAAAATTCTATAACATCATCTAGTCCTCAGATTAATGGGAATGGAAGTAATGGGTACACTACTAAACCTATAGTAATAACACCAGCTAGGGTTAACGGTACTGAAGGTGGACAGGCTGTGGCTACGCGAAAATTGGTTTCCAAGACATCTATTGCAAGATTAAAGGGCTATGAAGGCGATCCATGCACAGACTGCGGGCAATTGACTCTTGTGCGGAATGGTACTTGTTTGAAATGCCAAACTTGTGGAGCAACTTCAGGTTGTTCCTAAAGTCATTACCAAAAAATTCTACTGTTATAATAAGCTTCCATTAAATTTTTTAATTTGTCGGTTTGACACAACGGAAACCAAAAGTCGGGTTTTTAATGTCTCCATCTACCACGTTACGATAGCCTTCGGTTGAAAAAACTATCGGACTCGACCAGCCGCCTCCTTTAATAACTCGAAGAGTTTTATTTTTCTTGGTATTTGATTTTTTTGGAGTAGGTAATTTAGGAGTGTCGACCCATTCCCATACGTTTCCAATCATATCGAGTGTACCATAGGGGCCAGCTCCTGAAGGAAATGATCCCACAGGAGCTACTGAAATAAATCCATCCTTACCTCCAGAAAGATTTGCGATAGGTCTTTTGTTTTTAACACTCAAAAAAGTAACTTTTTTTAATAGACTCCCCGCAGCTAAATTCCATTCAGATTCAGTCGGTAAGAATTTTTTCACAGCACGGCAGTGCTTATCAGCACTTTTCCAGTCGATACCCATGGCTGGACAAGACGGGCAAGCATCCTTTCCTGTAATATGTGACTGATCATGAGTTGGATGTGTTTTTTTATATTGTTTTATGGTTACCTCAGTATGGTCGATGTAAAAATTTTTTTCCTTTAGAGGATCACTTGA
>CAJJDL010000058.1 GCA_905182935.1 uncultured Nitrospinaceae bacterium
CCTCTTCACTCTTTTAAAAAATTAAAATACCGGGCACGCGAAAAGAATTTCAAAACTAGTCTAATCAAACGGTGGCTCTGATTTTCTTTTTATGTCCTTCTTTGTTAAGTTCATCCTTCCCTTAATAAACTTCAATTTATTTTCCGCGATACCTATGGCTTGTTGGTTATTGGTTTTCTCTGACAACCGTCTAACAATTGCTATCTCCTTAAGAGCTTCTTCCCAGTTTTTCATACGCTCATGAACGCTAATCAAGTTTAAATGTGCTTGCAAATGTTCCGGATTTATTTCAATCACTCGAATATAGTGCTCAGCTGTTTTTGGAATGTCTTGAAGATACCAATACTCCAACGCAATTTTAAAATGAACTTCTGGGTCATCATTTCTTGTTTCAGCTACTTTAAGATATTGTTCGAGAGCAAGTTCGTTGAGCACTGATTTATCGTAAAGCGATGCAAGACCAAGACGAGCATCATTGTAGGTTGGATCTATTTCTATCGCTTTATTATATGATGCGAGGGCTTCTTTTCTTTTATCCCACTCTTCATAAATTAAACCTTTCTGGTAATACGCTGGTGCATACAAAGAATTAACCTTTAACAACTTGTCCAGTATGGCTATTGCCTCATCATAAGCTCCAGTCTCTTGCTTCCTAACAGCAAGCTTTATTAACGTAGCAGAGTCTTCAACTTGGCTAACGGCTGACGTTTGGTCTTCTTTCGATTCCTGCCCACCACACCCAAAAAGAAATAAAAATAGACACAGAAAAACAATCTTAGTTTGAAATACCTTAATCATTTTTAACCCAATAATATTTTTTCATTCGATATTAAACCTACTGTCTGGTGGGAGAAAACCTTATTTTTTTGCTTTTGCCTGTTCTTTTTCCCAATTTCGAGTTGCGTCCTCTGAATTCATAATCTGGAAACACTGCCGATTGAGCACAGGGTGTAAAGAAAATATCGGCGTATTGAATGGTACTGTAGCTCGCTCTTCTCCAGGAAGGAGTTGCAGGTGCATGTTTACAAAGTTAAAACTAAGACCTTCCTGCCAAGGTTCTTTTGACGATTCCGCATAAGCGGGAATCTTGTCTGATGCATGTGTTCGAGTCATCAAACCAGATCCTCCCTGCAAACCATATTCGTGAAGATCAGGCGCCCCTTGAATTAAAACAGAAATACGAGAGGAATCGAACCACACTTTAAAATTATTAACCACCTGAAGAAATGGTCCTAGGCTACCCATTCGTTCTAACACAGCGCGAGGATAACTTAGTTCAAGGGGGTTTTCAGGAGAGGGAGCACCAACCTGATACCTACCTTCTCGTTCTTTAATCCGAGATGCTGAAACAAATAAAAGATTTGGATCCTCTAAATCTATCGGAAGTACTTGTGCGTCATTGTAACTCACAAGCTTATCCATATCATAAGCTAATGGAAACGAGTACCCCTCCTTACAATAAAAAACTCGAACCCCTGCTTCAAGTGGGTCTTCGGGCTTTCGAGTTATTTTTAGATCAAAAGGAAGCATCAAGTGGAACGCGTTAGCCCGCGAATTCATAAAGGGAGCACAAGCTCCTGGGAATTCGCGGTGCACATCCTTATTGTCCGGTTCAAACTTTCTTGGCCCGCCGGTAAAGTGCTGGCCAGCCTTTGCCTCTTTTGTCAGGTGGTATTTATCCTGGTAATAGGTCCCTGCTCGTTTTTGTGCGATATCTAAAATATAATCAGGCACATCGGACTGCACGATAATTAATTGCTTATCCAGAGGCGAGCCTGCTGGCCGCATAGCATCATTATATATGTCCAGTTCTGCCTGGGTTTTTCGAATATCATAATCTAACTGACGTGCAAGGTCTGGGTTCGAATAACTAGTTCTTGATTGCAACTCCTTTGCTTTATTCAAGAGATCAAGTTTCTGAACGTAACGTTTGGGTTCGGGAGCAAATGCCTGAATAATTGCCATAAGAAGATTAAATTGCTATTCAGGCAACAGGCCTAGCGCCTCCATATCATTTTCTTTAATGAAGGTGAAAGCCAACGACCCAAAGGCCTCTTCTCGACGAATACTTAGGGTCAAAAGGTAATTAAGATAGCTTCGCGCTTCCTTTAAATTAAATTCTGTCATCAATCAAGTTACCTTATATGAAGCTCAAAATTGTAAAGAGAGTTATTGAAAAGAAATTTTATTAATGGTTTATTGGATTTTTGAATAACCCAAATTTATATAAGCTTAAAGAGGCTTGGTCTATAATAGATAATTAAATTTTAAGTTTGCATCCTACCATAAACAGGAAAAATTGTAGCGAAGAACAACAAAGCTATCTGACATCCAATTGCCCATTATAATCACCCAACGCGAACCGCTTCCTTTGGGTTTAGACTTGCCGCAAGTTTTGCAGGATAAAGGCCGGCAATAAGAGAAACGACCCAAAACAAAACCAAAGAGAATATAATAAAGATATACGGGTAATGAATTTGAATAGTCCACCCGAAGGATTGCTTATTTATCACAAAAATCAGAATATAGGATACGACACCTCCTGCAATAACTCCCATTATCGACCCTATTAGTCCTAATATACCTGCCTCAATAAGAATCATACGTTTCACTTGCTCTCTAAAACATCCTATAAATCGTAAAACACCAATTTCCCGTTTTCTCTCAAGAATAAGTGAAATTAGAGTGTTGAACAACCCAAGTAACGCCACACCTCCTGCAATAATTTCTAACGAATAAGTAATAGCGAAGGTTTTATCAAAAATTTCCAGTACATTTTTTTTAAGTTCAGGGTTTGACCTTATAACTAGTTTATAGTCAGCACCAAGTGTCTTTAAAATTTCCTGACGAACCTTCTCAATTTCGTTTTTATTGGTTAAGTAAATAACGAAACTGTTCACATCCGTATCACCATAATATTTAATAAATATTGATCGATCGATTATAATATATCCACGCTCTCTCGAATAATCATAATATACCGCCTCAATATTAAGCTCAATTGGCCCTTTCGGAGTCTCCATGGATAGTGAATCGCCTACTTCAACATCATGCTTCAGAGCAAAAGATTCTGAAACAATGGCGCGGTCTTGATCCACCATCTTTGCCGATAGTGCTTGTGCTGCAGGGCCTGACTTTATAATCAAATTACCGTACCGCGAAAGTGCTTCAAAATCGCCTGAACCTAATACAGCAGGTTTATCGTTATAACTAATATCCTGAGCACGAAACAAATCTACAGCGGCAACACCAGAAATTTTTCTAAGGTCGGCGACTCGATCACCAGGCAAAGTATACTGGTAGTCAATATCTCGTCCTCCCGCAACGCGGACAAACAGGTCTGCCTTTAATGTCTGGTCAATCCACACAATCACCGTCTGCCTAAAGCTATGAACCATGATCGACATACTTATAATCATCATAAATGCTATTGCGAGAGAAGAAATAGCGAGGGAATTTCGGCCAATATTTTGCGACAGGTTCATACTTGCAAGTAACCCCTCCCCGCCAAAAATATTTTTACAAATACCGCTCAGACAGTTTCGTCCTACAAGCAAAGCTGACGGAGCAAGAAAAGACACTCCCATAATGACAAAAAATACCGCCAGAAAACCAAAATAAGGAAACCCTCCTATTGGCGGTAACAAGCTTAATACTCCTGCACTTATAAAAAAAATAAATGCTAAGGAGGTAAGTCTTCTGTCTCCACGAAAAACCTTAAGATCATAACTACCGCGCCGCATTACAGTTGTGGGCCGAGTCCTAGCAGCATCAATCGCAGGGATAAGAGCAGAGACTAAGGACAACCCAACACCTAACAATAAATAAGGCCAGGCCTGACTCCAATGAAACACAACTTCCCTGACATAACTGGGTGCATATAAGTTATTAATAGTTATAGATACCGCATCGAGTGAAAACTGAGCTAGATAAACACCCAACCAGACACCAAGCACAGAGCCTACGGCACCAACAATCCCAGCTTCAAGAAAAAAAATACTGGCAATTAGTTTCGGTGTCGCACCAAGAGCACGAAGGGTTCCTATTTCTACACGCCTACGTACAACTGACAATGCAAC
>CAJJDL010000059.1 GCA_905182935.1 uncultured Nitrospinaceae bacterium
CCTTACACACCTTTTATTGCTGTTATATCAATCGTATTCATTGTTAATTTCATTCTTGCAGTTAAAAAAGAAGAAATTATTGCTACGGGGTTTTCTCTATTGGCTGCGATCTTAGCATTACATGCACTTGGTTTTATTTTGGGTTATTTTGTTTCAAAGTGGCTTAATTTTAATGAGCAAAATTCTCAAACATTATCTATCGAAGTGGGAATGCAAAATTCTGGCTTAGCAACCGAACTTGCTAGAAGTAACTTTCCAGATTTTGCAATGGCTACTGTTCCGGGAGCTATTTCAGCATTGGCACATTGCATTTTAGGAAGTATCTTTGCTGGGTTATGCCGACTTCAAAAAAACATAAAAATAAAAACGATCGCGCCTGATAAAAGTAAAATTACTAGCAGATGACACTATAGTAGTATTTTACGAGAGTACATGCTCTCGTCTGGAGGAAATTTTAAGTTTACAAAAAAATAGTAAGACCTAGAACACCCCCTAACTATAAAATCATATCCCAAGTAACAACCTCTTCGGCTAAGATTCTAATTTTTGCTTTTTGCCCTAATACTCTCTCGAGATCTGTAGGAGGAATTCCTGAACCTGGACGTTTTAAACTGAACATCTCTGAAGTTAAAACTGTTTGCGCTTCGATATCTATCCGAGCAACTAAACTGCGCCGAGCGGATTTCTTCACAGACTCTTCTGAGTCTTGCACTTTTTTTCTTCCATCTCCGAGAATGGTTTGTACCTCTAACGTAGCTTTTTTTAATGCCGCCAACTCTGATGGTTCCATTGAAATTTTCTGATCTACTCCCGGTAATTTTCGATCAATAGTAAAATGTTTTTCTATCATCACTGCCCCCAAAGAGGCAGCTACGATAGCGGATAAGTTATCTGCCGTATGATCGGATAATCCTATCGGGACTTTAAAGCGCATCTCCATTTCCTTTAGACAAGCAAGATTCATTTCATGATGCTGTGAGGGATAATTCGAAACACAATGTAGTAAAATAACGTTTTCATTACCTTTGTATCGAATAGCCTTCAAAGCAGTTTCAATTTCCTCATTAGTTCCCATGCCAGTTGAAAGAACAATCGGCAAACCTGCCTGTCCGACCTGTCTTAAAAACGGTAGATGCGTTAGGTCGCATGAAGCAACTTTAATTGCAGGCATTCCAAGCTCCACCAGCATATCAAGTGAACCTGCGTCGAATGGCGTTGAAAAAACAGGTATCTCTAGCTCTCGAGCGTATTTAAATATAGTTTCATAGTCTTTACGGGGTAGTTGGTAGCGTTGGAAAAATTCGTGTAAATATATTTCTTGATTCGGCGAGTCTGGGTCTTGCGCCTTGATTTTTTTAGAAATTAATTCACTACCAATAAAGGTCTGCAGTTTGACAATATCAGCTCCACTCTGCGCTGCAGATTTTATCATCTTGCACGCTAAATCAACATTTCCATTATGGTTAAATCCTATTTCAGCAACAATGAGTGGCGCTTTATTGATTCCAATGGATTTTCCGCAAAAGATAGTTTTATTTTCATCATTCATAAATTCATTCCTAAAAAAAGCCGCCCAAAGTAAATGCCCCTATGAAGTTCTTTTCGGCAACTTGCTCTGACAGTTAACAATTTATAAGGCATCCGCATGAGAAAACCATTTAGCAATTCGATCTAGCGAAGGGTTTTGTTCTGATATAAGAATTCTATGTTCCTGCGTAAACGGTTTTATCCATGCAAGCAAAACAGTAAACGCTATTAAGTACACTACCGCGTTAAAAACAACATGATCTAAGACCAACCACGCTCCGCCTTTTGCGATGAAACCTGCAGTAATGGAAAAAAAGAAGCACTTTGCGACTACTGGGAAAGCAGGCCCTACCTCTACTTCTTTCTGTATCACATAAAGCTGGCGTAACACCATATAAACCATAACCAAACCTGTAGAAAATACAGCTCCTGTAACGCCATAAGTAGGTATAAGAATCAAGTTCAATAAAACGTTTATCACGCTACCCTCAATAGTAGAACTAAGAACTGTTTTTCTTTGATGTAAAATAAAAAGCGTAGATGAGGTTAGACTCCACCCTAAAAATGTTTGAACCCAAGAAAAAAATACACATAGTGCAAATATAGTTTTGGCACCTGCGTATGTTTCTCCAAATAAAAAAACCAATAATTCTTCAGCATTGAAAAACACAAATACATATATGGGAGTTGTTAAGAATGATACCAGCCCAAGAATCTGGCACCAAAGCTTAGATAGACCGACAACTGACTCTCTTACATATATTTCAGAAAGCATGGATAGTGCCAGTGGTCCTATCCCTGTCAAAACAAAAGCCAACATGGCCGCTATACTGGTAGCCAGGTGATAGAAACCCACGTCTGCATCACTAACCTGGAAAAAATTCATGAGTAAAATATCACTCTGGGTCATGAGCCCAAAACTAAATAAGCTCATCCCATAAGATGTTAGAGCTAATGGTTTAATTTCACCCCAGTCCAAATTTTCAGCCTTGCCTGTAAAGTGAGTCCGCGATAGCCAAGCATAAACTACAATATTTATTGCCGCGGAAAAAACATAGGCATAGAGCACTCCAATAATCCCTAAATCCATAGTCACAAATAAAGCCAACAAAATAAGATTCACTGCGACGCTGACAGTTTCAGTAATGGAAATCAATTTATAACGAAGTTGCGTCATAAAAAGGGTGCTTAAAAATGAGTTGGTAGTAAGCACTAAGAAGTATATGAGAATAATAATACGGTATTGAAAAAGTTCCTGTTTATTAATAAATTCAATGTAATACGGGAAAATTAGGTACAAGGAAGCACAGAGAATAGCAGCGGTTATGAGGCGAAATATTAACAGCCTCTTTAAAAGGCACCGACCTAAATTACCACTTGCATCAATCGCATTAAGCTCTGGTAGATGTTTGTT
>CAJJDL010000060.1 GCA_905182935.1 uncultured Nitrospinaceae bacterium
GCCTATTCTGAAATACCTCTCTCAGTGTTATAATTTTCATAATATGATCGAGCTTTCTAAAGTCACTGAAGTAATGTATAGCTCGGCAATTTTTCTAGGTATCTTCGGAAAAGTTCTTTTTTCAGAACTCTCTGACCCCGAACATCTTTACCCAAAGGCAGCAGAACGCTTCCTACCTTCCTTTTTTTCTGACCGCCTTTATAATAACTAGTCTTCTTGCTGCTATTATGTCTACGATTTCATCCCAATTAATTGTAGCGGCCTCTGCTATAGCACACGATATTTATAGTAAAATTATAACCAGCACATTGAATACAAGTTAGGTTCTTTCAGTTAGTCGTTTGACCATATTTTTTATTGGACTAGGTGTCATCTTTATCGCACTCAATGATACTGACATGGTTTTTTAGTTTGTTCTATTTGCTTGATCTGGACTCGGAGCCAGTTTTCGACCTATAACCTTGATTACTTTATATTACAAAGAGAACTCGCGAGAAGGGGCGGTCGGTGGAATTCTTACTGGTTTTTTGACTACTATTATCTGGAAGGTAACAGGACGCATCATTTATGAACTAGTTCCTGCATTCTTTTTATCTTCCATTATGATTTGACAAATAAGTCGTAGGCAAGCTGGTAACAATTAAATCTGTAGTTGCGATTCTATGAGGTTAGCCATCCGTTGCGATGCTCCCTGATGATATGATATAAAATTTTTCGCCTTTTCTTCCAGTTTTACGCGTTCACCCTCACTCGATAACCAACTTTTAACCGACACCTCTATTTCATCTGCATTATTTACTTGGATGCCAAGCCCATTTTTTATCAATTCATCCGCATTATGCTTGTTATTTTCTACAAAAGGCCCAAACAAAACTGGCTTACCTTGGGCAATCGGTTCAATTAAGTTGTGCCCACCACCTGGAGAAATAAAGCTCTTTCCTACAAAAGCAATATCACAGATTGAATAAGCTTCTGACAGTTCACCCATGGTGTCGAGTAGAATAACTGAAAAATTATTACCTCTCTTATCCCATTGATCAGACCTACGCACAAAACTGATCCCTTTTGACATGATAATTCTCGCAACATGTGCACACCTTTCAAGCCGGCGCGGAGCTAAAATTAAAGTCAAATCCCCAAATTGTTTTCTTAGTCTAGAGTGAACATCCAGTATAACTTCTTCTTCTCCTTCATGCGTACTGCCTGCCACCCAGACCTGAGAAAGCGGAGCGATTCCTAGTTTGCCGCGTACTTTATTTCTTTTTTCTTGAGAAGAATTAGAGAGCGTATCGAACTTAGGGTCGCCGACCATCATCAGACGCGACTTATCAACACCGATCGATTCTAACTTACTTCTACTGTGTGGGTTTTGCATGCAGAGCACTGTAAACCAGTTAAATAGCTGCGAAAAAAATAAGCGGAATACCACATATTTCCTGATTGAACGAGAGGAAATACGTCCATTGAATAATAAAATGGGCACACCCTTTAAATATAAAAAGTGAATAAAGCCAGGCCAGAACCCTGTGTCAACTAATACAAATAAATCTGGCTTAATATTTTTGATTGCCATCCAATTAAATGGAAAACAATCAAGAGGAAAGAAAAATAAACCATCAATATCAGGGAGCTTTCTTTTTGCCGCTTCAAACCCAGAATCTGTAGTTACAGATAAAATTATTCGGTCGTGTGGACGATTTTTTTTTAGGAGATTAATAGTTGGAGTAACTCCTACCACTTCCCCAAAAGATAACGCGTGAAACCAGATGGTTTTTTGTGAATTTTTTGGTGAGCCACTAAAAAAAAACAAGCCAAAATGATCACTTAGCCTACGCAATTTATTCCGGCTAAAAAGAGAGCCTAGAACAAAACAAGGCACGACTATCAATACTAAAAATAATGACATTAAATGATAAAGATAAATCATATAAAATTAGGGCGCTTAGTTTGTTAGTCGATTTATCAATTCGATGGTTTTATCTACAGCACCACGGTTATCAAAAATGGTTTCCCATGCTTTTTTACCTAAGCGCTGGCGTTCATCATTATTGGCTAACAGGTAATCCAACGTATTACACAAGTCGGCAGAGCTGTTTAACTGTATTCCACCTCCTGACTCTATAAGTACGCGAGCCTCCTCTTCAAAATTACTCATGTGTTTTCCAAACACAACAGGCAAACCATAAGATGCGGGTTCGATTATGTTATGTCCTCCAAATCTAGGATTGAATCCACCACCAACAAAAGCAACACAGGCTTTCGAATAATATCCGTTTAACTCTCCTAATTGATCCAGTAAAACTAAACGGGCGTTATTCGGATTTAACTGCTCAGAATGAAGATGAAAATCCATCCCATAACCTGCGATCAGCTCCTTAACTTCACTTAAACGCCCTATATGACGTGGTGCAATAATAAATTTAAGTTTGGGATAATCTGAATGAAGTTTTATAACGGCTTCCATCACAGGCCCCTCATCACCAGGTCGTGTTGAGCCAAAAACCACCCAATTAGACTCTTTAACCTCTCTAGCAGATATTTCTTCTTCTGATGATACAAGCGTATCAAACTTAATGTTTCCACCGACTCTAATTTTATTTAAACCAACTCCCAAACTCAGTAAGCGGTCGGCATCTTTTTTCGTACGCATTGAAAAAAAAGATATATTGTTTGAAATCCACTTAAAGAAAAAAGAGGCTGCTAGGTAGCGGTCTGCTGACTTCTGGGTTATACGCCCATTTGCAAGGAGAACCGGTATTCCTCGGCGTTTGCATTCACAAATAAGGCTAGGCCACATTTCCGCTTCAATGAGAACAAGTAGAGAAGGGTGTAAACGATCGAACACTGGATTAAGCCATAATGGAAAGTCTGGGGGCATTCGAAAAATGCGCTCAAACCCCTCCTTTTTTGCCTGTTCAAAACCTGTAGAAGTAAACGTAGACACAACAATCGGACGAGTCTCTCCTTTTTTTTTTAAGGCAGAAACTAGAATTTTTACCATCCGCACTTCTCCCACGGAGGCGGCATGAATCCACAAACAACTTTCCAGTGGTTCAATAGATTTATAACCACGAAGTCTTGCCAAAAGATCGGATTTAAAGCCTGCATTAAAAATTACTCTCAAAACAACAACAGGTAATGCAACTAGGATGGCAAGTCCGATAATGGTATGATAAATAAGACTCATTGGAGTTAAAGTATATATAGTTTTAGGGAAATAGGCGGCTTTAATTTATGAAATTTGAACGGTTGTATTTCCGGATTATATCCCCTCAGAGAAAGTTTTACCATGTACCATTTTACCTGACTCTAAAACTACTCTCCTTTTTTTACTTCTGGGGTCATTGTTTTCGAATATGGGCGTATCGCTGGGATTTTTTCCCCTCAAATAAACTCAACTGTAGAGTCATTAGTGTCGGCAACTTGACTCTCGGTGGAACAGGAAAAACTCCAGTTGTTATGATGATAGCCGAAATTCTACGTGGAAATGGACGCAAACCAGGGATTCTTTCCCGAGGTTATGGAGGAAACTCAAAGAATGAAGTTAATGTAGTATGCGACGGGAAAAATATTCTCCTTCCCACTGCGATTGCTGGAGACGAAGCCGTAATGATGGCACAACGACTTAAAAATGTTCCAATATTAGTAGGTAGTGACCGATATCAAACGGGTCTTTACGCGATCGAGCATTTCGGAGTCGATACTCTGATTCTTGATGATGGATTCCAACATCTGGCCCTTAAACGCGATATGAATATTTTACTATTTGACCATCAGCGGCCATTTGGCAATGGAGAACTATTCCCTGCCGGTGAATTGCGTGAACCCACAGATCAAGTTCATCGCGCTG